>JAFSTJ010000195.1 GCA_017450525.1 Victivallales bacterium
AGGAAATCAAGGCAAATCCACTCGCCGAGCAACTTGAACTGGGCATGCAGGCATTTGCAGATGGGCTGTACAAGCCCGCCGAACGCTATTTCAACAAGTACATCGAGCTGAATGGCACCAGCGAGCCAGCCTATGCAAGAGGCACACTTTACAAGGCAAAGTCATGCCTCCGTGATTCGCGCCCTGCGGATGCTATCACCGCCATTCAGACACACGCAAAAAACAGCGCAGGACTTCAGGACGCGCTGCTGCAATGCGAACTCAGATTTGTGGAAGCGCAGTCGCAGGGCATGCTGGGCAATTGGAACATCGCCAGGAACATCACCACCTCGCTCCACGGAAATTCAAAGTTCAAGGAACTGCCAATTGCATTGCAGCAGGATATCGTGCTCCTACAGGCGGACGCCGCCAGGTACATGAAGGATTGGAAAGGTGTGCTGGAGGCCCTCAAGGACTGGGAACCCAGCGGTGAGGGAGCATTCCAGTTCGTGCAACGCAAGGCGAGGGCCTTAACCGAACTGGGCGATTACGCGCAGTCGTTGAAACTTCTCAATGACTTCAAGCTGAAAGAGGGAAGCCCAGACGCAATGCTTGCCAGCATCCTCAGAGTGAGAAACCTGATCAGCAACAACGAGAGTGAACAGGCCAGGACTATTTTCGGCATCCTCAAGGAAAGAATGCCTGACAAGCCTGACTACGACTGGTGGTCTGCCGTAATTATACTCGCCGAAGCAAGCGCAAAGGCGGGAAACTACACCGAGGCGGAGGCACTTTACAGCAGCGCTTTGAAACTGGCCCCTGATACCGAAAAGCAGAGACTGACACTTGTCAGAAACATGGATATGAACCTGCGGGCGGAACTCATTGAAAAGGCCAGAGCCAATCTCCAGAAAATCACGGAAATGTTCCCAGATTCAATGGAATGTCTGGAACACACTGGCCTTCTCGGAAACCTGCTTTACGACAAGGGTGACTTCAATGAGGCCGCAACATATTTTAGGAAGCTGGTGGAACATACACACAACAATGTGCAGCTTAGATACAAGGCAGGCATAAACCTGGGCCAAAGCCTTTACATGGCAGGGCAGCGACAGCTGGCAATAGAAGCATATCTACGGGCAGAGGCCAGCGCATCCACACCCGATGAACATGCGGACGCTTTGCTCAGGGCCGCAAATGCAGCACTGGCAACTTTCCGCGAAGAACGGGATCCACAGCGTAAAGTTCTCGCAGGAGATAAGACAATTAGCATTCTTTCTTCTATAGAGGAAAAATTCGCAACTTCATCAAATGCATTGACTGCATTAATGTGGAAAGCTACTCTGCTTGCCGAAATGCAACGTTACGCAGAGGCCGCCTCTATATACGAACGATATGCAATGAAGACAAGCAACGGGGAAGAGGCTTTCAATGGGCATCTTCTCCAGGGCGAATGCCTACGCCGCGCGGCAAAGACATCAGAGGAAAAATTGGCTGCGGCAAAATTCCTGGAGACACTTGCCAGCAAGGCCGAAAGCAAGAAAGTCGATGATGCATGGCTGGAGGCGGCAAAGGCATACCGCCAGGCAGGCGATTCAGCGCATGCAGAAGCCGCATTGAAACATATTCTGGACAAAGAGCAAAGCCCCCGCAGGGGAGACGCACTCTATATGTGCGCATGTCTGCGTTTTGATGTGGACAAGACTGCCGAGGCGCAAAAGGATGTGGCGCTTTTCCAGGCGCAATTCCCGCAGCGCAAGGATGATTGCGACAGGCTATCCATTCTGGCTGGCGATGCGTATGCAAATGCAGGCGACTGGGGCGAGGCGCTCAAGTGCTATGTTCTTCCCGCCTCACCTGAAAGGCAGTCCCCTCTGCGCAATACCGCATTGTATGAATCGGCAGTTGCAGAATACAGACTCCAGGGATATGATGCCGCACTGAAACACCTGGAAACGCTGCTTGGTCTTCTGGGACAGAATGACAAAAACAGCATCGCGCAAGCAAACTACCTGAAGGGTGACATTCTCTCTGCGCGAATGGACTATGCCGCCGCCAGGGATGCGTACGCACTATGCGTTATGGCGGCAGGAAACACAATGCTGGGATACGCCGCGCTGGGACGGCAAGGAGATATGCTCATGGCCAATGCCTCCATGCACAAGGCGGACGAGGCGAAGCGCAATGCAGATTTGAAGGCCGCAGCCGAATGCTACAACCGTATCATAAAGGACAACCTGGAGGCAGGAAACCCATACGCGCCTATCGTGCAGGCCGCACAGTACAGCCTCGCACTCTGCCAAGTCAAGCAGGGCAATGTGGACGCCGCGATGGAAACATACGAGAAGATTTATTTGACATACAGAAACAACTATGTTGACCACGGCGGCGAAGCACGCAAGCCACGGCCAATGGACGATTTCTATATGGCAAATGCACTGGTGGACATGATTGCGCTATTGGAAAAAAAGGATACTCCTGACGCACAGGAAAAGGCACAGCGCTACCGCAGCTTCCTGGCAAGCCGAAAAAACCTGCCCATTTCCAAAACCGCCCAGGAACGGCTTAACATCATGCCCTAGGGCAAGTTCCCGCCAAGGCAAACTGAGTGGTCGCCACCTCGCGCCCACACAAAAATCTCCCCAAAAAACATGATAGAATTAGCAATAGATGGATCCAGAGGCTGCTCGATAGCCCTGGCGAAAGATGCGGTCCTAATAGCATCGATGGACAACCTTGACTTTGGCAGGAATCTGGATGTGGAATTCCTCCCCTGCCTGCAAAGCTTCCTGGCTGAGAATGGCCTGGCATTGAAGGACGTTGGCGGCTGGACAGTGGGCATAGGCCCTGGCAGTTTCGCTGGCATACGCTTTACGCTGGCGTTGGTCAAGGGCCTTTGCGCCGTGACAGGCGCCAAGGCCAGAGGCGTGCCCTCGTCATTTGCGGTAGCAGTGGCATTGGGCAAGCCAGGCAGGGTGTGCGTGGTGCAGGATGCCCGCTGTGGCAAGATATATGCCAGCACATATCTTTGTGGCGAAAAATGCTCGCCCATAGGTCAGGCCCTAATGCTAGAGGTAGGGCAGCCCCTTCCTGAATGCGATTTTGCCTGTAGTCCAGAAGGCCTGGCAGGCGAGACCACTGCGCAGCCATGCGCAAAATACCTGATTTCCGCAAGTGCCGAGGACTATCCTTGGCAAGATACACCTGAAATAGAACCCGTTTACGTAAGAGCGCCAGCATAGCCATGAGAGATTGCATACCAGAGGAAGAAGACAAGTTTTTTGCTCTGTTCAAGGAATTCTTTGACACTGAGAAATACGTCAAGAAGCAACATGACCCTGCCACATATACGCTGGCACGCATGTATCCTGTGGCGGCGGCGGCTGGAAATCCAGAACGCAAGCTGAAGGTCATTCACATCGCAGGCACCAAGGGCAAGGGCACTACAACACAGTTCACAGACGCATTGCTGCGCAGTTGCGGTATAAAGACAGGACTCTTCGCCAGCCCGCACGTCAGCACATACAGGGAGCGGTTCCAGGTCAATGGTGGCTTCCTAAGTTATGAGCGCATGCGCCGTGCGGGAGAGGAAATGGTGGAACTTCTGCACAAGGCGAACTTGCATCCAAGCCTGTTTGAGCTATTCACGGTAATGGCGCTGAAACTGTTCGTAGAGGAAGGCGTGGAAGTCGCGGTGTTGGAGACTGGCATCGGCGGGCGCCTGGATGCAACTAACTACATCAGCAACCCCATCATGACACTGATCACGCCAGTAAGTTTCGACCACATGGCGCTACTGGGCAATACAATTGAGGAAATTGCCGCGCAGAAAGCGGGAATAATGCAGCCAGGCGTGCCCGTGGTCATGCTAAAGCAGCCATACTCTGAAGCGGAGAATGTGATTCGCAATCATGCAAAGGAACTTGGCTGCCCACTGTTGCAGCCTGTGCCAATTGACGAGGCAAAGCCATTTTTGCCAGACAACCTGCCCGATTTCCTCCAGGACAACTTCTGCGGCGCATTGGCAGGCATCAAGGCACTTGGTCTGGAACCCAAGCCCGCCCAGTTCAAGATGCCACAGTTGCGGGCGCGTTTCGAAAAGATATGCGACAATCCCCTGGTGCTACTGGACGGCGCCCATAATGGTGATTCCATGGAGAAACTGGTTGCCGCACTGAAAAAACTATACCCTGGCGTCAAGTGGAACGTGGTGCTGGGCTGCGTAGAAGGCAAGGACATTCACGCAATGACAGAGGCACTTTCCAAACTTGAGGACGCCAGTTTCATTCTTACCAATCCACGCACCTTCAAGGGCAGCGCACTGCCGCAGTTGCAGGAGGCAATGAAGGACCTGCCTGTGCAGAGCGTGATTCCAAAACTGACCAGCAGGGAGCAACTGCCACAGGGACCTCTGCTTTTCACTGGCTCATTCTTCACCACCGTCATCGGCGAAGATTTGTTCAATTAGAGGTAGTAGCGACGGCGTCCGAGTGCCATTGGCGCTACCCCCCAAGGAAGCATTACAATGAGTATGAAATTTAAGTTGTTGGTCTATGTGACATTCGTCTGCGCAATGCTTTTTGGATTTGAGGCAGTGCGTAATGGGGACACGGTACTTGTTTCGGGCGCACGTGTGCAATTGACTGTCAAGGACGCGCGTATTATTGCAGTACGCAATCTTGAAAATGGCACGGAACTAACAACGCAGAGTGGCGTGAAAATGCTCAGCGCAGGTCTGGGCAATATGACCAACAATGAGGCAGAACTAAAGCGCATTCATTTTCCATGGGGCGAGCCCAGCATAAAACAGGTTCAGAAACGCCAGAAGACCAAGCTCTACGGGAAAGCTGGAGCCAAGACGCAGCTAAACGTGAGCCAGGCACAGGGCAAAGTGAGCTGCACATGGAAAGGCCTGTACTATGGCGAGAACTTCGCCGCCAACGATGAAATAACGCTGGTATTCAGCCAGGATGAGCAAGGCGCATTGGTGATGGAACGCCATGGCAAAGGCGGCGAGGGCATATTCGGCGTCAGCGTGCCAGTGGACGCGCTTCCACCTGACGGCAGTTTGTATCTGCCTTCCTTCGGCGGCCTTCAATATGATGCAAAGGCGGACGGGCAGGAGTTGATTGGCCTGAATGACACGACTTTGTTCTTGGAGGCGCCGCTTATGATTTACGTCAGAAACAGCAACGCCTTCGGAATGTGGGTTGAGGACGAGACATTCCGCCCCTTCTTCGGCCTGATAGAGCGCACTCCAAAGGGCAGCGCTTTCACTTTGGAGGGACTGAACCTGATTCCATACGAGAAACTGACCGAGGTGCGCCCGCCAGCAGTTAAGTTCGACATTTTCGGTAACAGCGACTGGATTGCAGCAGCATGGCCATACCGCAACTGGTATCAGAAGACATTCGCCAAGGAGATTGCAATACGCGACAACCCCAAATCATGGGCTCACGACATAATGGTGATTGCGGACGGCGGTGCAGCCGCGCCTGGATACCAGAAACTGCCCGAATTATTGGATAAAGAGACCGTGCTGGTGCAAATATGGCAGGCACGCAAGCTGGGCTTCACCACGGGTATTCCAGACTATACGCCCAGGGACATATATCCTGGCGTGGTGAAGAATGTGCACGCCTCTGGCATGAAGGTGATGTGCTACGTCTGCTCACTTTGCGCGGTTTACAAGTCCGAGGCATGGGAAAAGGACAATATTGGCGATTTCTTCCTGACGAGGAAGAACAGCATCACCAACTACAATGGCAAGAAGAACAGCTTTGACGAAAATCTGGTGGGCACGGTGCGAGCCGCCAAGGGCAAGGACCAATTTGGCCACTTGAAGCCAGGCGCATTCCTCTATGGCGACCCATTGAGCGCAGGCTGGCGTGAATTCTTCGGCAAGCGCATCCAGGACATGAACCAACTTTGCGGAACAGACGCAAACTACCAGGACACACTGGGATGCACGGCAGACAATGGCAACGGCATTATCGATGGTCTTTCAGGCTCACAAGGCAACGCGGAAATGGCTCGCCACATGCAAAAGGTACCTGGCGTGCCAATGGCATCTGAATTCGGCCCTGCGCCCATTGCCTTTGCAATACGCTGGCCTCTGAACAATACCCACGGATGGGGCGGCTTCAATTTCCGCCAATACCGCAGCTATCATCAAATTCCGCTGACAGCGTTCCTGTTTGGATATAGGTCATGGATTTCCTCGATACGATTGGACAATGACGAAAAGCGCTTCTGCGCATTGTCGGTCTCCGATTCGCTTTCAGGCTTCGGCATGATACCCACAAACATAAACCCAGAGGAGAAATCTGGCTTCTACGGCCAGATGCTTACGCGTGCCCAGTTGTTCTCCAAGGGCAGGCTGCGTCCATTCTATCCTGAAAGGAAATATCCCGCCAACATAAAGGCAATGTACCAGGACAAGGACGACAAAATCTACAGCCTGTACAATGACGGCGTCTTGCAGAAGATGCTGTCGCCAGAGGGCAAGGCTTTATACGCCAGGCTGCATGGGGCCTCCTCCTTGAAGGACAAGGAGCTCTTCCTGCCCAAGCATCCCATCTGGGATGAAAATGGCATATACGGCCTGAATCCCAAAGGACACTATGCCCTGGTTCCTAGGGGCGACGTGCAGCCCACCGCCGTGCATACAGGTGCCCTTCCAGAGGGCGTCTATGTTAAAAGCTACTATGAGCAGCCAAACTACGCCTATCTTGAACTTGCCTCAAAGGATGAAGGCAAGGAAGTATCTGTGGATTTCCAGGTGGATGCCCGCTTCAAGGCGCTGATATTGAACGACCATGAAACTGCCTGCAACGGCAAAGTAACGCTCTCTGGAAAGCTGCCTCTCAAGGCAATCTTCTTTGATGGCAAGGAAATGCCGCCAACGCAGATGATTTATGTCAACGCGCTGTCTGGAATGTTGGAAGGCAAGGCCGCGAAACTGCCGTCACCAAGGACAATTGTGGGCAAGGCGATGTACCTTATTCCCTCCAATAAGAAGAGACTTGTTAATGCCATAGTCAAGGTGCCCTCCAAGGATTCGGCAATTGAACTGTCCCTGGTGAATGACCAGAAGCGCTTTGGTGACGGCACCATCGTGGAGATTGCAGTCAATGGCAAGTTACTGCATTCATACGATTGCGCAAAATGGGATAAGACCAAGGGCAAAACTGAGACATCCTACATATTTGACAACCAATTCCGCACTTGGACGGTGCCAGTGGGTGCCTTTGCGGGGCAGCACATATTCATTTCCGTGGCGGTAGATTGGAAAGGCGGCAACAACGCAGATGCACAGTTGATATCGCTACCGAAGCTGGTGCATTCTAAAGAGCAGGAATTTTCCGAGAAGATCGTGCCCAGGGTGGATTTGCGGAAAGTGCGCCCAGAGGGAGAGCCACTGGAAGTGATTGAACCTGTATGGAAGGCAAAGGGGAAAAAGGGCAAGGGCTCCATCCTGTCGGAGAATTTCATTCCGCTTGATGCAAGCAAGATTTACTATCTCAGCGGCGAATTCAAGAGCGAGGACGGCGAGCCTGTGAAGGTCACATTTGGCATTGCGGAATGGGATGCAAAGGGACAAATACAGGGCGTGCATGTGAATCCCATACCTGACAGCGAGACGCTGATAAACCACGAGGCGAAGGCGGGTGCACAGTCAATATATGTATTTGACGCTTCGAAATGGACCACTGGCGCAATGGTGGCTCTTAATGCCGCCAAGGACGGCTCTGACCTGCCTAACCGCAACCTTATTGGCCCAATAACAAATATCAAGCACGCTGGCGGCGACTATCTTGTCACATTGAAGAAGCCATTGGAGAAGGATATCGCCTCGGAAACGCCAGTGCGCTGCCAGGTACCCAGGGAGACTTTCGAATATGTGCCAGCAGTCACCGCAAAAGGCGAATGGGCCAAGGCAGCAGGCAGAGTTCCAGTATTGCCCAAAGCAAAGCGCTGCAAAGTTATTATCATAACACCCAAGCCCGTGGAATTCCAGAACATCAAACTGGAAGCATTCCAGAGGTAGTTGGAGGTAGCCAGCGCGTCCCGCGCTGGGTTGGAGGTAGCCAGCGCGTCCCGCGCTGGGTTGGAGGTAGCCAGCGCGTCCCGCGCTGGGTTGGGTCTTTCCAGCGCGATGACGCGCTGGCTACCACCGCCAACTTTAATATTGTGAAATATTTCTGTTATTATTTGCGTATTATTGTTATCTCTATGTAGCAAAATTAAACTAGCAGGAAAGTAACATGTCAATGAAAGTGAATTGGAGTCCCAGACTGGAAACTCTGGCGGACGGATTATTGGAGCAATGGGCGGAATTGAGCAAGCAACAGGCCAGCCCATTCGGCAAGATATGCATTGTTGTAAATGACAAGTCCTCCGAGAACTGGCTCAAGCAATATGCGCTTCTGGTTAAGAAGATGCCGCAAGTGATGATGAATGTGGACTTCGTCATGCTGGCCGAATTCATCAATGACTGGCTGGAGGCCCAGGTTCATGGCGTATCGCCTAGAGAGCGCAAGGCCTCCATGCATCCGTATTCCCAGGAAGTGCTCACTTGGAGAATCTACAGGATTCTTTCCGATGCAAAGGAAGGTGGCGAACTAGATACACTGCTTGCCTACCTAAAGAAGGATGAAAAAAATATTGCCAATCGCCGCTATGCATTGTCGGCAAGACTGGCGCGTCTGTATGACGACTATTTGAATTCCCGTTTTCAGATGCTGAACAACTGGGAACAGCAAATTGTGGACGGCGATGTCCCCGCATGGCAGCCAGCCCTGTACAGGATGCTGGTTCAAGAGGACTTTGGTAATACGTACGCCCAGGATTATACGGAGGCGTTCCTGCCTAGCACGGACGCACACAAGGCGCTGGACTATGATTTTCCAAAGTACATGGCGATACATGTGTTCGATACGCCATTCATGTCGGAGCCTACATTGCGCATATTGGAGAAGATGGCCGAGGCCTTTCCAATGACATTCTGGCTGTTCAACCCACAGGGCGACTGGCTGGCGGACACACCTGCGGAAAGGGAGGTCAAGAGAACGATACGCAGGCTGTTGCATGAGGGAAAGGTACCTGCAGAACTTGCTGTAGACCTCAAAGACAGGTACTATGATTCGCCCGAGGAGCGCCTGCTGGGTGCAATGGCCTCTGGTGCCAGGGCGGTATTGGGCACCTTATTCGATGATGTCGAAGGCGATGTTAAAATACCTGGGGACGCTTCAGGCTCACCATTTGCAGGCCTTGACATTGCAGTGCACCGTTGCTATTCGCCCCGCAGGGAGCTTGAGGCCATAAGAGACGGGCTCCACAACTTCTTCACCACCCACAAGGATGCAAAGCCCCACGATGCCATCGTGCTATGCGGCGACTGGGAGACATACGCGCCCATAATCGAAACCGTGTTCAATCCAGACGCAGCCAAGGATGGCTACATTCCATGTACTGTGGATAAAGGAACCTCGGGCGAGACGCCGCTCACCCAGTCATTCAGAGACTTATTGGCATTTGGCGACAACCGCTTCGAGGCAAGCGCCGTGTTCAATCTTCTGTCCGTACCTGCAATCCGCAGTAAACTGGGTTTGGATGACAAGGCAGTGGATGAACTGAAAGGCATGGTGGCAAACGCCAACATTCACTGGGGGGCAGACGACGATGATGTGGCCAAGGCACTTCAAATGGACACTACTAGGGAAAACACCTTCACTTGGCAGCGTGGCCTGGACAGGCTCGTTGCGGAAATGCTGTATGGCTTCCCTGAAGACAATGACGCACTCATCAATGTGGCGGGAAAACAAGTTCATCCTGTAGGGCATGTGGAGGCAGACCGTGCCACCGCTGTTTCCGCGCTGTGGCATTTCATCCAGGAACTCAAGACGTTGAAAGCGGAACTTTCAGGCGAAAAGAAACTTGAGCAGTTGAGGGAACTGCTGAATGGCGTCCTTGACAAATTCTATTCGGATGAGGAGGAGTACCTGTATGATTTGGCGATAATACGCAATGCCATAAACAAGGCGGCCAGCAGCATCGAGGCTGCTGGAATGAAGGACGAGCTTCTTGATACGAAGGTCTTCATTTCTGCAGTGCAGGGCATCATAAGCAGCAATGCTCCAGGAATGAGGACACCTGCGGACGCTGTTTTGATTGCACCATTGAAGACCAGCTATGCCACGCCACACAAATATGTATGGATATGCGGCATGAGCGAAGGCACATTCCCCCACAATGAGCACCGCCCATCCTTTGACCTCATCGGCAGGCATCCCAGCCACTTTGACACACGCAGCAAGGAGAGGGACGCCTTTGCCATGCTGAAGGCTGCTCTTGGTGCGCGGGAGCAATTGCGCCTCAGCTTTGTGGGCACCGATGTGCACAGCAACGAGAAGCTGCCGTCCTCGGTGCTGCTCAATGACCTGCTGGACTATTTCAAGGAAAAAGGCATAGCCTTCAGTGAATACAGTCATCCCCTGCATACATTCAGCCGCGCCTATTTCAGGCAGGGCAATGAACTGCCCAACACTTATGACAGTGAAAGCCAGGAAATCGCTGCGTTACTGCAAATTGAGGACAAGCCAAGGCAATACACAAATATTGCCGCTTTTGAATTGAACAAAGAGATGCCATTGACGGAATTGGAGGAATATTTCAATGACCCGCGCAGGTTTATCTTCGCCCATCGCCTGAAAATAAAGCCTCAGTACAGCTTTGATTTGAATGATGACGAGCAATTTGGAGCAGGTTTGTCATGGGGACATATTGAATATTTGTCTTTGAAGGAAACTTCCGATGAGCAGCACAGGCATTTGGCTGAACTTGCCGTGGAGACAGGTGAGGCCGCGACAGTGCAGGATGCGGACAACGCAATTGCCAGTGCATTGAACAACCATGCCCGCAAACTCAAGTATGGCAATAATGATGCCAGGAATTGCATTTGGGGCAATGACATCATGACTTTTGCCCAGGCGTATGAATTGTCTGAAAACGAAAAGGCAACTGCTTGTTCACTGGAGCTTGAGCTGTCCACTGGAGACAAAGTCTGCATTCCCATGCAGTTCAAGACGATCTCGCTGATGACGCTTAGCGGCCCCGAGAAGCACAGCATCATATTCGATCCATACGGAAACGTGAACGGCGCATACGTCAGGCATCTGGCATACAATGCGCTTGGCGGCGGCGACATAGCCACAGTAGTATTCAGGGCAAGCGATGCTGCTACACGCTTTGACCCTGTGGATGCCAACACCGCAAAGCAAAAGCTGGCCCAACTTGTGGAAGTGGCAATCGCAAAGATACCAGAAGATATGCTTTCATACGGCGACTTCGCAGCTAACGGGGAATTACAGCTGGATGAAGTGGAAAAGGCACTCTCCGACATGGCGAATCTCATGCACAGGACCACTCAAAAATAACGAAGGGAGGGAAATATGGAAATGACATTTGACACACAAATACTGGAACCTGGCTTCGACATGAGCGGAACCCATCTGGTGGCTGCCTCGGCAGGCACTGGAAAGACCTACAACATCCAGAACATCTACGCCAGAATAATCATGGAGAATGACTACCAGGTCTCCCAGGTGCAGGTGATGACATTCACAGAAGCGGCCACAAAGGAGCTGAAAGGCAGGTTGCATGCCGTACTGAAAGATTTGCAACACCGCTTTGCAGGTGAATCCTGTGACGGCAAGGATGAGGAAGACACGGCACGCCGCAACGAGCGGGCAGACAAGCTTATCGCTTGCGCGGCGGACAAGGACAGGGCCAGGCAAAGGGTGGAATTGGCATTGCTGGACTTCGACAATGCCGCCATCACCACCATACACGGCTTCTGCCAGAGAGTGCTGACACGCTATGCCTTTGAAACTGGCATTAACCTGGCCATGACAATTGAGGACAACAAGGTGGCAGAACTTAATAGGCTTGCCCTCGACTGGTGGCGTAAACATTCCGAGGCCGACAAGAATGGCCTATCCCTGGGCACTTTACAGGAATATGTCAATAAACTTGGCGGCAAGGCCGATTACACCATTGTCAATCATGATTCCACAAGGGGAGCAGGACTTGCGCTGGCAATTGCGGAGAAAATCGTGGATGATTACGAAAAGGACCGCCCACACCGTGAAAAGCAGAACTTCGACGATTTGCTGAGGGCATTGTGGGATGCACTCAAAGCCGAAAACGGCCAAGATTTGGCAATAAAATTGAGGCAGGACTTCAAGGCCGCATTGATTGATGAATTCCAGGATACGGATCCTGTACAGTACGACATATTCCGCCGCGTTTTCCTGGAGGGAAACTTGCCCTTGTTCTTCGTGGGTGACCCGAAGCAGGCCATATATTCATTCCGCGGCGGCGACATCTTCACCTACATGAAAGCCTGCGCCATCAATGGCCTCAAGAAGCATGACCTTAATACGAACTTCCGTTCAACAAAGCACTTGATGGAGGCCATAAATGGTCTTTTCAAGGACGTGCAGGATGAAAATGGCGTACACTATACCTTTTCCAGTTCCGACATAGATTATCCAGGCACCGTCAAGGTCCTGCAGGAACCTAAAATCAAGGGGCCTGATCTTGAGCAGCCATTCCGCATAATAAAAATCTCCGATGAGATAACGACCTCTGCTGATAGGCATGCTGCAATAAGATCTGTGCTCGTGAGACAGATACTTGGCATATTGTCAGAAAAGGATGATAACGGCAAGCCTATATTCACGCCAAAGGATATTGCAGTCCTGATGAATTCCCATTCCCAGGAAAATGCGCTGCAAAAAGAATTGCGTAAACTAGGGGTACCCAGTGTGATTGCCAAGTCAGGCAATGTATTTGCCACTCCTGCGGCATACGAGTTGTCTGCCTTCCTGGAGGCGATTCTCCAGCCTTATGGGATGGTGCTTAGGCGTGGTCTGGCCACGGTGTTCTGCGGTGCGCCAGCAGAGGAGATTGCCAGCAGCGACAATACGGAGGCCATGGCAGAATATGTCAAGTTGTTCAAGGAACTGGGTGAAGCCTGGCAAAAGCGTGGCTTCTACGCATTGATGGCGAAACTTGAAGGTCTTGGATACAAGACACGTATTGCGGCAAAGGAAGACGGTGAACGTATGCTGACGGACATGGCACAGCTCCTTGAACTGTGCTTCGCCACCGCCAAGAAGATAGGCCCATCTACCGAGAAACTTCTGGATTGGCTTGAGGAGTGCATCAGGCAAGCCTCAAGCGGGGAGGACGACAGCGATGAATTCATGAGTGAATTGGAAAAGGACGGCGATACAGTCAAGATCATGACAATACATGTATCAAAGGGCCTGCAATTCCCCATAGTATTCCTGCCTGAATGCTGGAGTCTCATGAGTCCATACGACCCAAGAAATAAGTTCCCGCTGCCATACTACCATCAGGATGACGGGGATAGAAAGCTGGTGTTCGAGTTAGACTTGGATAAAAACGGGACCAAGAAAAAGAACAGCAGTGCTGAGATAAAGGCAAAGCAAGAACTATTGCATGAGAAAATGCGCCTTTTGTACGTGGCAATGACACGTGCCATACAGCGCACCATCCTGATAACGCCAAATGTTGATGCAAGCAAGG
>JAFSTJ010000196.1 GCA_017450525.1 Victivallales bacterium
ATTGTGAAACCAGATGCGCCCATGTCCGCCTTGCCTGACATGACTGTGCCAAGAATGGAATCAAATTCCGCTGGGATGATTTCCGCCTTGACACCGATCTTCTCGGCAATGCGGTTTACAAGGTCCATTTCAACACCAGCGATTTCCTTGTTTGCGCCAAGATATTCGTATGGTGGAAATTCGGGATTGGTGTAAACGACCATCTTTCCCTTGTCCTTGACTTTTTCAAGGACTGTCCTGTTGTCGGTGCATCCTGTGAAAACTACGGCGCACAGCGCGGCAACCAACATCATTTTTGCAATTTTTGCTAGCATTTTTTTTGCTCCTTTTCTTTTAGGGGTAGTGTTTCATGTCAACCACATAAGTAAATAAAATCGCCGTACTATAGCATGTATGATTTAATTTTCCATATAGTATTCAAATACCCTTGTTTTTTCGGCAAAGCGAATTACTTTATCAGCAATTATGGAAGATATCTTTAAAAAATCACAGATTAGAGTTGCCATAGAAGGTCGTAATCTAGAGGATTTGCGCCCGCTTCTTGCGCATTTTCCTTGCGAGATAGTCGAGGATGAGCCAGATTTGGTCATAAGCCATGGCGGTGATGGCTCCCTGCTGGGGGCGGAACGCAAGTATCCAGGCGTGCCCAAATGCCCTCTTAGGGATAGGCGCCAGAATCCAAAATGTCCCAAGCATGGCGAGATGGACACGCTGGCAAAGTTGTTTGCAGGAAAACTGCGCACAATAGAGCTGCACAAGCTGGAAATCAGCACTGGAAAGTCCTCACTTCGCGGTATAAATGACGTGCTGGTGCATCATGTGGAACCCACGGCTGCATTGCGTTTCAGAATCTGGGTGGATGACGAGTTGTTCCGCTCCCAGGTCATCTGCGATTCCCTGTTGCTGGCCACTCCTTTTGGCAGCACGGGTTATTTCCAGAGCATGACCCATGGCAATTTGCGCACTGGATTGGGAATGGCGTTCAACAATTCCCTGGATTTGCTGGGATACACGGTATTGCCCGAGGATGCAGTGATAAGGGCTGAGCTGCTGCGTGGCCCTGCTGTGATAGTGGCAGACAATGATCCAGCCCGCATCAGCCTTGACACAGGCGATGTGTTCACCATCAGGTCATTGCCAGAGAAGACTATTCTCTACGGCATAGATGTCTTCCGTTGTCAAGATTGCTTTGATTTACGTAAAACAGGAAAACGATAGGAGGTGTGCTTTATGTCAGATAGCGTTAAGGTTGTAATTGAGTTGTTGGTTGTGGCGTTGTTGTCCTATCTGGCAGGAAGCATACCCACGGGTTATCTGATAGGCAAGCTTAATGGCATAGACATAAGGAAGCATGGGAGCCATAATATAGGCGCCACCAATGTCAGGCGTGTTCTTGGACGTGACTGGAGTTTCATCTGCTTTGCCTGTGATTTCCTGAAAGGGTATCTTCCTGTGCTGCTGTTTGGAAAGCAAATGGCGGGGGCATGGATCATAGGGGCAGGCTATGGCACGCTGGTGGCCGCATTTGCATCAATATGCGGGCATATATTCCCCGTATGGCTGGGCTTCAAAGGCGGCAAGGGCGTGTCCACGTGCCTGGGTGTTGTGACAGGCATTGCATGGATTCCTGTTCTAGTGGGTGGCATCATCTGGCTGATTGTTTTCAAAATCTCCAGGATAGTATCCCTTGCCAGCATGATCTCCGTGGGCTGCATTGCGCTGTGCGCCCTGGGAATGAAGATTTTCGGATACCACAGCATTTCCTGGCAGGGTGTGATTCTGCTGGTTGTGATTGCGTTGCTGGTCATAGTCAGGCACAAGGACAACATAATCCGCATTAAGAACGGCACCGAAAACAAGTTCTTGAAGAAGAAGGACGAAAAGAAAGAAGAATAGCATTTTAATAGCATTTTAGAGGAAGACGAGAATGACGACATTTGCTTCGAAGGCGGGAATTAACCTGGCGCTTACGGATGAGGACAAGATGGCGGTCCTTAAGGCGGGACTGGCTAAAATCAACAAGCCATTGAAGAAGGTGCTGATAATACCTCCTGACTTCACACGCTTCAATTCCAATGCGGGACCCATCACCGCAATGCTTTACGACATGCTGTCCCCAACTGCGCATATCGACATAATTCCCGCGCTTGGCACGCATTTCCCCATGACTGAAAAGGAAATACGCACCATGTTCGGGGACAAGATTCCGCTGGATAGGTTCATTGTACACGATTGGAGAAACGATGTGGTCTCCCTGGGCGAAGTTCCTGGCGAACTGATCAAGGAATGGTCCGATGGAAAATTGGACTATTCAGTGAAGGTGCAGTGCAACAAGTGCCTTTTCAATGGCTATGACCTGATAATCTCCGTGGGGCAAGTGGTGCCTCATGAAGTGGTTGGTATGGCGAACTACACCAAGAACATCATGGTGGGCGTCGGCGGTTCGGACATGATTAACAAGTCCCACTTCCTGGGTGCCACGGCTGGTCTTGAGAACCTCATGGGCCGCAATGAGACGGCGGTGCGCAAGCTGTTCAACTACGGCGTGCACACATACCTGTCGGAATTGCCGCTGGTTTTCATCATGACTGTCATGGCGAAGAACCATAGTACTGGCAAGATGGAGATGAGGGGACTTTACTTTGGCGACAATGACGACACATTCGCCGAAGCTGTGAAGCTGACGCAGCAGGTGAATCTGGACATGATGGACGCCCCAGTGAAGAAAGTGGTGGTATATCTGGACCCCGAGGAGTTCAAGAGCACATGGCTGGGGAACAAGGCGGTTTACCGCACAAGGATGATGATTGCGGATGATGGCGACCTTATCATCCTGGCTCCAGCCCTCAAGCAGTTCGGCGAGGATCCCACCAATGACAAGCTCATCAGAAAATATGGCTACAAAGGCACTCCTGCCACGCTGAAGGCAGTGGCGGAGAACGAGGACTTGCGCCAGAACTTGGGCGCCGCAGCGCATCTGATTCATGGCTCCAGCGAAGGGCGCTTCAAAATCACATACTGCCCTGGCCCTGGCGTTACAAAGGAGGAAATCGAATCCGTTGGATTTGCATACGGCAATCTTGAGGAAATGACCGCCCGCTACAATCCCGAAAAATTGAAAGACGGCTTCAATACTCTGCCAGACGGCGAGGAAATCTTCTACATCAGCAATCCTGCATTGGGACTCTGGGCACTGCGCTCCAACTTCGAAAAATAGGCGCAGGGTTTTAAACGCAGAGGCGCGGAGGCGCGGAGGCGCAGAGTTTTTTAGGGATTAGAGCGAGGTTGTTGTTTAAATTTCGCGTAATCTTGGTATATTACATACAATTTTGATTCGGAAAATAGCGGGCCTTCGCCCGTGGTTGTAAACAAAGGAAGGAAGAAAAATGAGTTACGATTGGGCATCGCTGAATTTCGCCTACAGGGACGTGAATTGCCACATCCGCTATGTCTGGAAAAATGGAAAATGGGACAATGGCCTTTTGGTGAAGGAGCCGTTCCTGAATGTGCACATCGGCGCGACCTGCCTGCACTACGGCCAGGACGCATTCGAGGGACTGAAGGTTTATCGTACTGCTGACAACAAGATACGCTCGTTCCGCCCACTGGAAAATGCGCGCCGTCTCAACAGGAGCGCTGCTCGTTCCTGCATGGCGGAAGTGCCAGAGGAAATGTTCATGGACGCATTGAGGCGGGTTGTGAAGGCGAACGAGGAATTCGTGCCTCCGTACGGCACTGGCGCCACCATGTATGTCCGCCCATTGCTGATTGGAACTGGCCCCCAGATCGGTGTCAATGCAGCCGATGAATACACGTTCATCATCATGGTCATGCCAGTTGGCGCATATTACAAAGGCGGGCTTCAGCCTGTCAGGGCGCTGGTTATCGAGGATTTCGACCGCGCGGCACCCAATGGCACAGGCACAGTGAAGATGGGCGGCAACTACGGCGCTGCTCTTCTGCCACACAAGATTGCCCATGACAAAGGTTTCCCGATTGACCTGTACCTGGATCCAGTCCAGCACAAGTATATCGATGAATTCGGCACATCCAATTTCATCGCAATTGACGGCAAGGGCGCATACGTGACACCGCTGTCGCATTCAGTGCTGCCCAGCGTTACCAACAAGAGCTTGCAGCAGCTTGCCAAGCATCTGGGCATGACCGTTGAAGTGCGTCCAATCGAATTCACAGAGCTGCCTAGCTTCCAGGAAATCGGCAGCTGCGGCACCGCAGTTGTGATTACCCCTGTGAACGAAATAGTGCGCGGCGACCAGGTCATCAAGGTTGGACCTCGCGAAGGCGCTGGTCCTGTTCTCCAGAACCTCTATGACCACTACACCGCATTGCAGTGGGGCAAGGAAGAGGATCCATTCGGCTGGATGGTTGAACTATAAGGCCGTGTGAAGGATTTTCTGGGACCACAGGCTTCTCTGTGGTCCCTTTCTTCTCTTTGGTCACAGAAAAAACAACTATTTTTTAAAAAAAACACAAAACGTCCAATATTTTTCAAATATTATCGTTATAAATTAATGCGGCTATATTTGCGATGTGTATTTATGTAGGTGCTAGATACCATTGATTGAGGCCGATAAGGAGGAGTATAAAACATAGCACCATGAGGCGTTAATGCCTCGCCAAAGTCTGGGGGAAGTCTATCAATGAAGAAATCTAACAACGGAGCAGGAAACAAAAAAAACTACACAGGACACAACGACATTCAGAACGAAAACACAGGAACGGATTTTGAATCTTGCGATTTGGGCGGGGCCAGTTTCGTCAGTGAGATTGCCCAGGAGGAAAACCAGCTTCTCGCCAGAATAGCGCAAGGCGACCATGCCGCATTGGCGATAATCTATTACCGTTATGTTGACAAGGTTAGTGCGTACGCATACCGCATTTTGTATCCTTATGGGCTGTCTCTTGTAACGGACGAGGTTACACAGGACGCATTCAGGAAACTTCAGCGAAATGCGGCTGATTTAAAGGTGACAACCACGATACTGCCTTGGCTTAAAACCGTGGCAAGAAACAATGCGCTGGACAAAATTCGCCCTGTCATGAAATTGCTGGAAAGATTTCCCACAAGGAAGAGCATGGATGATGAATCAGTAGCCGATACTGTCCATGATTCACATAGCAAATCCCCAAGGGAAATTG
>JAFSTJ010000197.1 GCA_017450525.1 Victivallales bacterium
GTGCCTCCCCAGCAAACTCCGCCAGTTCTGCCAGTGCCAAATTAGCGGGTGATGCCATAAGAAAAGATTTGATTTTGATGACATAGTCATTTCAAGACAATGGGAATAGTTCCCAAGGTAAAACAAGAAGGAAGAAAAATGAACAAGAAGACTGTGAAAGACATCGCCCTCAAAGGGGCAAAAGTTGTGATGCGTGTTGATTTCAATGTGCCTTTGAAGGAAGGCGTCATAACTGATGATACACGTGTGCGCGCCGCTCTGCCTACCATCAGCTATATCCTGGAACAGGGTGCTTCCCTGGTGCTGATGAGCCATCTGGGCCGTCCATCAGGAAAGGGCTATGAGGCTGATTTCAGCCTGAAGCCAGTTGCCGACTATCTGGCGAAGATGCTGGGCAAGCCAGTCCAGTTCGCAGCAGACTGCATGGCCGCCGACGAAGCAGCCGCAGCACTCAAGCCAGGCGAAGTCCTCATGCTGGAGAACACCCGCTTCTACAAGGCCGAGGAAGGCAAGGCAAAGCAGGCCGAGGGCATGAGCGATGAGGAATACAAGGCCAAGAAGGCTGAGATGAAGGAAAAGAAGGCCGCCATGGCCGAGAAACTGGCCTCCTACGGCAATGTGTATGTCAATGACGCATTTGGTACAGCACACCGTGACCATGCCTCAACAGCCTCCATCTGCAAGTTCATGAAGGCAAAGGGCGCACCTTGCGTGGCTGGCTTCCTCATGCAGAAGGAACTGGACTACCTTGGCAACGCCGTTGAGAATCCACAGCGTCCATTCGTTGCCATCATCGGTGGCGCAAAGGTCTCTGGCAAGCTGGAAGTGCTGAAGAGCCTCATGAAGAAGGTCAACGCCATCCTTATCGGCGGTGGCATGGCATATACATTCCTCAAGGCACTTGGCCACAATGTGGGCAAGTCCCTGGTTGAGGACGAATTGGTCGAGACCGCAAAGGCAACATTGGATGCCGCAAAGGAAGCTGGCGTGAAGTTCCTGCTCCCAGTTGACAACGTGGCTGCCGACAAGTTCGACGCAGAGGCCAACACCCAGGTGGTGGGCAATGACATTCCAGCAGATTGGATGGCTCTGGATATCGGTCCCAAGACTGCTGCCCTCTACGCTCAGGAAATCGCCGCTGCAAAGACAGTTGTGTGGAATGGTCCTATGGGCTGCTTCGAAATGCCCAAGTTCGCCGAAGGCACAATGGCAATCTGCAAGGCAGTTGCGGAATCTGGCGCAGTCAGCATCATTGGTGGCGGTGATTCCGTCAGCGCAGTTAACAAGTCAGGTCTTGCCTCCAAGATGAGCCACATCTCCACAGGCGGTGGCGCATCCCTGGAATTCCTGGAAGGCAAGGACCTCCCAGGCTGCTCCGCACTTGATGACAAATAATTAATATTGATCCACAGATTGACGCAGATTATCACAGATTATGCTAATTTATATTAGATAAAACCTGTGTGAATCTGCGTGAATCTGTGGATAAATTGATTTCAACCACAACAAAAGAGGAAATAAATAGAAATGGCACGTCGCAAACTCATCGCTGGCAACTGGAAGATGAACATGACATCTGCGGAAGGTGCACAGCTAATCAAGGATATCAAGGCTCAGTTTGGAGCGGAATGCCCATGCACAGCGGTCAACAAGCCAGACGTACTGGTATGCCCTCCATTCACCAGCATTGCAGCAGTCATCGAGGCAGCCAAGGGCACATGCTTCAACGTGGGCGCACAGAATATCCACTGGGAAGAGAAGGGCGCATACACTGGCGAGATTTCAGGCAACATGCTCAATGAGCTTGGTGTCACCTACGTGATTATCGGCCACAGCGAGCGCCGCCAGTATTTTGGCGAGACTGATGATACCGTGAACAAGCGCACGAAGGCTGCCCTCAAGCATAACATCAAGCCAGTCATCTGCGTTGGCGAGACACTCAAGCAGCGCCAGGCGGGCGAGACATTGGCTGTGATCGAAAACCAGGTGCGCGCGGCTCTCAAGGACCTCACAGCTGAGGATATGAAGAACGTGACCATCGCATACGAGCCAGTATGGGCAATCGGAAGTGGCTTGGCTGCCACAAACGAGGACGCTCAGGAAGTCCACGCCATGATACGTGGCCTCTTGAAGAAGCTGTACGAGGGCACCAGTGTTGCAGATGAAACACGCATTCTCTACGGCGGCAGCATGAATGACGCCAATGCGGCAGGCCTTCTGGCACAGCCCGACATTGATGGCGGCCTCATCGGCGGCGCCGCATTGAAGCCAGACAAATTCGCTGTCATCATCAAGGCGGCCCTGGGCAAATAAGGAAGTATTTGTGAGCGCCGAAGCGGCGCTCACTCAGGTTGCCATGGCGTGAACATGTGCGTTGGCATTGATTAGTTGGGCCAACCACCAAACTAGGGCAACCTGAGTGCGCCCCGCTCGGGGTGACACCTTGATAAATCATGAAGGCCGTAGCCAAGACAAATCTATTTTTGCGGGTTCTGGGCAAAAGGCATGATGCCTACCACGAGCTGGAGAATGTGTTTGTGCCAGTTCGGGACCTTTATGATGATGTGGAGCTTATGCCTGGCGAGGATGGTGTTTCGCTTCATATTGAGGGCGAGGCTGTCCCTTCTGACCAGGATAATCTTTGTTTCAAGGCAGCCAAGGCATTCAGTCATGCAAGCGGAATGGCCTTGCGTGTGGACATAGTCTTGCACAAGAACATTCCTGTCGCTGCTGGTCTAGGCGGTGGGGCCTCTGATGCGGCGGCAGTTCTGCTTTTACTAAATGAACATTATGGCAATCCTCTGGAAAAAGCCAAACTCGCGGAACTTGCATCATCGCTGGGTGCTGATGTGCCGTTTTTCCTTAAGCCAGAGCCTGCATTAGGCACTGGTATTGGCGATGTATTAAGGCCAATATGCCTGAATGTGCATTTTGCGCTACTAGTCGTAACGCCATGTTTTCCCGTGCCTGTTAAATGGACGTATGCGCATCTGCCGTCCGCTTTGCCAGAGGCACCATGCCTGGACGATTTTCTTGCGTCCGCAAAAGGAGACGATATTTATTCATTTGCCAAGATGTGCCGCAATGATTTGGAGGAGCCTGTGTTCAAAAAGTTCCCCCTGCTTTGCGCCATGAGGGATTGTCTTATGGAGAATGGTGCGCTGACTGTGCATGTCTCTGGTTCTGGACCATCTTTGTTTGCCATCGCCGATACATCGAAGGCCAAGGGCATAGCTGGGCGCTTCCACGAAAAGTACCATACATTCAAGCCTCCTGTGGTAGCCTGCTTCTGACATGGCAAATGGCGAAAAACATTTGTTTCTTGTGGAGCCGCTTGGTTTCTGCGGTGGCGTCAAGCACGCATTGGAATTATTTGACAAGATTGCCGCGCAGAATCCTGATGAGCATATCTACGTTTTCCAGGAGCTTGTGCATAACAGCATAGTCACGGATGCAATGCGGAAACGCAATGCAGTTTTTGTGGAGAGCATTGATGACATTCCCCACAATGCAATTACTTTGTTTGGCGCCCATGGAGTTGGTGCCGCCGTTGAGGAGGAGGCAAGAAAGCGCAATTTAAGATGCTATGATGCTGTGTGCCCGCTTGTATTGAGGTTGCAGCAGAATGCTGTATCCGCACCTGAAAACTTGCCATTGATATTGTTTGGCGATAGGCAGCACCCTGAAATCAAAAGTGTCTTGGGAAGGACTTCATCCAGGCAGGTCTTTATTCTGGAAAAGCTTGAGGACGTGGAAAAGCTGCCTTCAATGGAAGATGCGCTTTTTCTATGCCAGACGACTAGGAACCAGCAGGAAGTCCGTCAGCTTGCGGCATTGTTGAAGAAGCGCATTCCGCATTTGCATGATATGGCCAGCGTATGCGATGCAGTTGCATTGCGCCAGGCCGCCATTGCGGAACTTGCCCCGAAATGTGATCTTATGCTGGTGGTGAGTTCTCCACATAGTTCAAATGGACGGCGTATGCTGTCAATTGCCAAGGAAAAATGCCCTCGCGCCATGCTTGTTGAAGATGGGGATGACTTGGGCGAAGAAGATCTTGAAGGCGTCTGCAATGTTGGCGTGAGTTCAGCCACAAGCACCCCTGATTGCACAATCAATGCCGTAATTGCCAAACTGGAGGCATTGGGATACGTCAGATGAATGAGAATAGTCCAAAGAAAGTAGTGCTTCTGGGGTCCACAGGCTCCATTGGCAGAAATGCGGTGATTGAGCTTCTGGAGCACCGTAGTGACTTCAAGGTTCTTGGGCTTGTGGCTCATGACAACATTGAACAGCTGTCGCAGCAGGCGGCCTTGCTTGGCGCTGAATATGTAGTCACCACAAACGAAATGCGTTTTAAGGAGCTGAAGGTAATTGCACCGAAAAACTGCATTGCCGCTTCTGGGATGGAGGCCGTATTGGAGCTGGTGACGCGGCGTGATGTGGATATTGTGCTGTGCGCAATCTTGGGCAATGCGGCAATTCGCCCTGCGCTGGCTGCACTTGATGCAGGCAAGCATCTGGCTCTGGCAAGCAAGGAGGTGCTTTGCGCGGCAGGCGAACTTGTCATGGCTGCGGCAAAACGCAATCCAAACAGCAAAATTGTGCCAGTTGACAGCGAGCATTCGGGCCTTTTCCAGTGCTTGCAAGGACGCGACAGGCGTGAGCTGGCCAAGTTGTGGTTTACCGCCTCTGGTGGTCCATTCAGGAACTTTAGCCTTGAACAGCTTGCTAATGTGACTTTGGAGCAGGCATTGAAGCACCCAGTTTGGTCAATGGGAGCTAAAATCACGATTGATTCTGCTTCGATGATGAACAAGGCATTGGAATTTATCGAGACGCATTATCTGTTTGATATGCCAGAATCATGCATTGATGCCGTCATCCACCCGCAGGCCAAGGTGCATGCATTGGTGGAGTTGGTGGATGGCA
>JAFSTJ010000198.1 GCA_017450525.1 Victivallales bacterium
CCGTGGCTATTTCACGAGGGAGACAATGATAAATGGTGTCCTTGATGAGCATTCCTATTTCTTTGACGAGGGCAAATCGGTCCTGGTCCAGGAATTCGGTAAGGAATATGGTGTGTATTTTTCAATACTGTCTGCTATAGCGCGTGGCATAACAAGCAGGAATGAAATAGAGCAACTTGTGGGAACATCAGTTGGTGGTTATTTGATGAGGCTTGAAACTGACTATGGCCTGATTAGGCGGCACCAGCCAATTTTTGAGAAAAGTGCCAACAAGTCAAGCCGCTATCATATCACAGACAACTTTTTCGCTTTCTGGTTTCGCTTTGTCTTCCGAAATGCGGACTTGATAGAATTGAAGCGATTTGATGTGCTTCAGAATATTTTGCAACGTGATTATGAGACTTTTTCAGGTCTTGCACTTGAAGGCTATTTCAAGAGAAAGTTCATCGAGGAACGACGTTATACCCATATCGGGGCATGGTGGGACAGGCATGGTGAAAATGAAATAGACCTGGTTTGCGATGATGCAATATCTGGAAAACTTGATTTCTACGAGGTGAAACGTGAACGCTCACGTATAAACCTTGAAGTTCTCAGGAAAAAAGCAGAAGTATTTCTTAAAAAGAATCCGCAATTAAACGAGCGGAAAATATCCTACTGTGGATTGTCCATGGATGATTTGTAAGTACATTGCCTACTTTGCATAGGTGCCCTTATCATCTGGTCTGAGTTCATTCAGCGTCTTAAGTATTCTTTCCGCTGATTGCATGGCTTCCGTGCAGTTTTCGTATGTGTAGTTAAAATCCTTCATCTGCAAGGTTATTGTTTCGGCCAGCAACTTGTCTGGAATGCCGTCTGTACGTTTTTTCTTCACCAATGCGTAGGCACGCTGCCGAAGTGCGTTTTGTTCTGCAATGACAGCGCAATCGCGTTTCTTCTCGGGATAGGAGAATATTACCGTTGACAGCGCCAATGCCAGGCAAAGCAGCAGCCAAGTCCACCAGCGCATTTTCATCAATACAAGCGCCAGTCCTCCTGCCACGGCCAAAACACCCAGCACAGACAGGATTGCATACAATGCGAGCGATGGCGGCTGTATGTATTCTTCAAGAAGCAAACCTTTGCCCAGTTGTTCGGAAAGAGAGGTGAAAAGCGCCTCAGTCTGCATGCCGAAAGTGCAGTTTCTGTCGATAAAAGACAATTCATAAAAAACAAAGCCTGCAAAGACATGCGTCCCACTGAGCAATACGTAAACCAGGCTTCTCCAAATACGCGATATATGGTACATTCCCCATAGTGCGCTGCTCATAATCACTAGGTACAGGCAAGACAACAAAATTATAAATTCACCTTGATTCATGGTTGCTTTTCTTTGTATAGCGCTGGTATAATTGGCGTGATTATTCAAAGGAGATTGCAATGCTGCATGTTGGTGGTATTCGCCCGTTCGGGAGTTGGATGTCATCAGACTGGGTACCTAGAGTGAAGCCATGCAGCGTAATGGTCTTGCCTTTTGAATCAATGGGTATTGGAATGTCCCCGTGCTCGTAAGCAAAGGGCTGCTTGTCCCACGAATCAAGGGGCGTTTCGCCTAAGTCTGCAAGGGAATCTGGCAGTTTTCCATTATGTAAGCGTGCATATTCCATTATGCGCCAGGAAAGCACTGCCATTTTGCGCACATTCTCTGAGACGATTTTTCTTCTGTAGCAGTATCCTTCATTGCCACTGATTGACAGATGCAGGCCAAATTGACTTGAACGTTCTTCGTCTTGTTCAATCTTGCAGATATTTTCATGGCTTGAGTTTTTGTCAAGTGTAACCCTGATAATCCTTTCATACATTTCCGCCCTTTGTGCAGCAGATTCAGCAAGCAAGCCAAGTCCAGGAGCGATATGGAACAAGTCCAGAAAGAAAACTCCTGAATCAAAAACTATGCCCACCCATTTCCAATATTTTCTTTCCAAAAGTCTTTCCTCAAATGAGAAATCTTGGTAGTTTGCCGCGTATGCACAGGCGAACACATATTTCCAGTCGGGTTCTTCTCCAAGCAGTTCTTGCCACTTATTATGCGAAAACTGGTTATGAGGCAAGGTGTTTGTAAGTGCGCAGAGGCGCAATATCTCAACTGTGGAGGCTGTGTGCTTGTGGTCTGACGAACTGCCCTGGACAATCCAGTCCCGCAGTTTCTTCAGTGTGTCATTGTTTTGTTCGACAAGAACCTTGTCTTCCGCACGTGCCCTCATTTCCAGTGCGAGGTATCTTGCCGCATAGCGTATGGCATCGATTTCTGGCGGTGTGACTTTAGCCTCAAGTTCAAGGCCACTAGACGTGCTTGCTTCATTAGTCTCAGGCATTGGCGGTTGGCTGGCAAATGTCATGAGTTGTTCCCTGGCATCAGGCAATGCCTCTGCGAGTTCCTTGTAGAGGGACTGTGTGTCTGCGCGGTTGTATGCGTAGAAACGATATTTTTCCCAGGCAGGATGCTGGCTGCACTTCTGCATAAGCGGGACCAGGCTTTTCAACGGCTCGATTTCTCCATTGAAATGCTTTTCCAGAATAGCGTCAGGCCGCCCACTATACTCGCAAAGCATTTTTTGTGTCTGCCTTCCCGCCTGGATGTACCTTTGCCTGCATGTATTTCCCAACAATAGAAAATTATAGCCCAGGCAGAGTGCGACAATAAGCAATGGCAGTGTAATTTTCCTGTGGTTGGCTTCCGTGTCTAGGTTGCAGAAGCCTATTGCCAGCAAAGGCAGTTGTAGTGCCAGGGCGATATTTCTGGCAAGGGGGCTTATGTCTATGATTTCCGCATTGCCCATCAGCGCGAACAGGAATAGGATGAATGCCATTCCAAACATGTTGAGACTTGTCCTGGCCTCTCTTTTCCAGGCAATGTAGCCCAGCAGGCAAATGCCGATGGGAAACAGCAGAAGCCCCGATAAACCCACCAGAAAAGTGCCTAGAAATCTGCTTTTGAATAAGCTCTTGGAATATACGCGCAATGCGGTGCCGGCCATCTGCGTTGTCCACCAGCAGACAATCATCGTCACTATCAGCAAAAACATGATATTCCATTTGCCAGAGTCAAATGGCCAGCCAGAAAACACCACCTGCGGCAATATCTTGAACAGCGCCATGTCCAGCAGAATGGCAAGTGACAGTCCCAGCCATGGTACCTTCTTCAAGCCGATGCGGTTGTAAAAACGCATGCTCTTGGCCTTCTTTCGCAGTTCGGCTATGGTTTTCTTTTTTCCCATGGTGGAAAATTATCCACAGATTCTCGCAGTTGATCTGTGGATTTATAAAAATGGCAATGTTTTTTGCTATTTGTTATCCAAGGCCTCCAGCAGGTCCATGCACCTCTGGGCGAATACGCTGCCACGTATCCAGGGCAGATTTTCGTCTGGCAACTTCAAATCCAGCGCGCGAATCAAATCCAGACCAATGACACCATTGCCTTCTGGATTCAGATGGAGCGAATCCCGCAGCAGAAGCCTGAATGCCTTTATATCGTATTTGCGGAGGCGTTCCCAGCGCGTGAAGTTGTCATGAAGCAGGTCGCCCGCCACCTCCATTGTGATTTTCGTGTAGGGTTCATAGTTTGCCGCCCATTCAGGATATGTTTCCGTCATTTTTTCCAAATCGCAGGCGTAATATGTCTGGAACAGCATGTCGCCATCAAGGGCATTGACTCTGGATCGCAGTTCAATCAGGTTCTTCCTGAACTGGTCCTGGCTTACGTTTCTGGAGGGATTGGCATCGTTTATGCCTGCAGTTAGAATGACCAGGTCTGGCTTGAAGGGGGCCACGTCCCTGTCGAACCTGGCAAGCAATTCACCTGTGGTGTGGTTGCTTGTGCCTGCGTTGAGGCAGAGTTGCGTGGTTAATACGCTGTCCCGCAGGTCGGTCCATTTCCTGAACTTGTGCATAAAGCCCATGTTCACATAGTCGAACCAATGGGCCCCCACCATGAAATGCTCGGTGTTGGAACTACCCAGCGCAAGTATATGTACTGTCTTGCCTTCGGCAATGCGCTGGAATACCCTTAGTTTTTCTGATAACTTGCTCATGATTTTTCCTTATTTCGCGGCGCTGTCGCGCCGCGCACTGAAGCTGCCCTAGCAGGGACTTGGCCGTTGGGTGCCCTGTGCGCGGCGCGAAAGCGCCGCGTAATCGTGGCCCGTTGGTTTCGCGACGCTGTCGCGCCGCGCACTCAAGCTGGCTTGGCGGGGACTTGGCCGTTGGGTGCCCTGTGCGCGGCGCGAAAGCGCCGCGTAATTGTGGCCCGTTGGTTTCGCGACGCTGTCGCGCCGCGCACTCAAGCTGCCCTAGCAGGGACTGGCCCGTTGGTTTCGCGCACTCAAGCTGGCTTGGCGGGGACTTGGCCGTTGGATGCCCTGTGCGCGGCGCGAAAGCGCCGCGTAATCGTGCCCTGCCGATTTAGTGCCTGCGTATTACTCCAGTGCCACCGTGTACTTTATTGTGAGTTTGTCGCCTTTTTTCCAGACGCGTGGAAGTTCCAGGTTGAAACCACTCATTTCCAGGGCAATGTCCCTGTACTTGAACGTAGTTGGCATGATGACCTGGTACTTTTTGTCCAGGCTGATGAGCACGACTTTGCCGTTCTCCCTGCTTTTGACGCGTATTTGGTCTGTTTCAAAGTTGCGTGTGCCCTGGGTGAAGCCTTCCGCCTCCTTGATAGTGTAGTGCGTTGGCGTCATAAGGGGCTTTTCCATTGGAATGGCATTTC
>JAFSTJ010000199.1 GCA_017450525.1 Victivallales bacterium
GGGGCTATGGCAAGATGGTGAAACACGCTGGTCGCAAGGCAGCCAGAAGTCATTGACAGCACGCAAAGCAGCCCGCTGAACAACAATGCCAGTCTTATGCGCTTTTTCCACATTTGTCCCATTTCCAGTCTCCCTGCAGTATTCTTGTTTCTGTCATCCGCAAACGATGCTTACGACAATCATGACAAGCCAAATGACAGTGGTGACTGCCGTCCCCGAGCCCGCAATGACTTTTCCCTTCGAGGAAATCTTCTCGTGCATTGCCATCCATAACGCCATGCAGCCAGCACCAAAAGCCAGAAGGGATGCTACGAGGAACATGGAAAACAAGACAAGTATCTTGGTGTTGATATGACCGTCTCCCATGAGAAGCAGCCACAGAACGGTCACCACCTCGACAAACGTCCCATAGAGGGAAATCTTTGTCCAAGTCTTGCAATCCATTTCCAATTATCAGAAGAAAAACACTAACCACCGTCTTTTGACATCCCTTAAAATATAATTCAGATAATCACTATTACATTTGAATTGCCCCAAAATGTTGACATTTTATCAGGCACAGCGCAAATCTCATTGTATTTTCCAGCATGTTCTTTGACAATGGAAAGCCATTGTGGTAGCAATTCTTCCTCTGAGGCATTCCGAAAACGTTCTTCCCGCTGGGACAATTCCTTTTCACCACGGGAAAGAAAGCATATTCCGAGTTTGTCCAATAGTTTGCCAAGAGCACAATATCGAAAAAGGATATTCACGACTTGCCGCTGGAACAAAATGCATATTGTCCCTATAAACAAAACAATTGCTAAGATGATATTGGCCCTCATAGTCATTCTCGATTGTGATGCTGTCAGTTTATGGATTCCTCATCCTCAAAAATGGAATTAGATGTCGCCGAATGTCAGCCTTCCCGTCAGGCATTCCTTCTACGGCAATTCAAAACACAGCCAGACTGGCGCATAGATTGTTTTGGTGTTCCCCTTGGAATCTTGTTTGAAGCTGACTTCCCTGCTCAAAGAGACCATTGGCAATTCCGCTCGATGTATTTTTCGATTATCTTCATTCCGGATAATGTAAATGCATCCGACCTTGTCGCTGCCGCCGCCAGGCATCATAGGCATAATCGCTTCCCGAAAATAATAATACACCTCTACGCGGTATTTCCCGTCTGGCGAGGGAATGGTTTGGTAATGTATCTCAAGACGATACAGGCCATATACGGCAATGGAAAACACAACAAGCAAAAGGAGCAAACAACCCCAGCAACCTTTCTTGTTTCTGCGTGAAGATTCGCCGTCTTGATAGAAGATTTTGCGGAGGAGGTGGTTCATTATGACTTGGTGCCTCATTGTTCATCGGCATTGTTCTCGTCCAGCAATCTTTGTGCACCATCCAAGAGTGGACGGAGAGATTGGTATTCGTCTGGGACATCCTCTGCCGTGCGATAGGTGGCGACGCCGAGCGGTGTATTATGCCGCCCTATGGTCAACTCGACGACGGAGCGACTCATCTCGTGGCAAAGCAATAGCCCGATGGAGGGGTTCTCGTCTTCGCGCTTCACATACCTGTCCAGGCAGGCGAGGTAGAACTCCAATTGCCCAAGGTAGGCGGGCTTGAACTTGCCGCGCTTCAACTCCACGGCGACCATGCACTTCAGTTCGCGGTGGAAGAACACCAGATCCGCAAAAAACTCCTCGCCTTCCACGATGAAGCGCTTCTTCACGTCCATAAAGCAGAAATCAGGTCCAAGTGCCTGGATGAAACGGCGGATTTTCGAGACCATCTCCATCATCCATTCCGGTTCGTCCAGTGTCTCCTCGTCATCAGCCGCATCCACGATGTTCACGAAGTCAAGCAGATATTCGCTCTTGAATGCCTGCACGGCACAGGACATCTGTTTCGCGTCAGGCATCGTGAGCGAGAAATTGTTGACCGCCTTCCCCTGGGTTGCAAAATCGTTGGCCTTGAGATGCTGCTGGAGCACGCGCTTCGACCAGAATTCCGTGGCGCATTTGCGGATATAGAAAAGCCGCTCGTCAATGTCCTTGCAGGAATGAATAATCGCCATATGATGCGTAAATCCCACGCTCATAAATGCATTCGCATCGTTATTTCCCAATTCGCCAGCCAGTGGCTGACAAATTGCCAAGATATCTTTATCTGGCAAAACAAGTGGTTCACTGGAAGCCTTCAATTCCATTTTGCTAGCCACTGGCTGGCAAATTAAGGGCGTCCCCCACACCTCGAAGAATTGCCGCATATTGCGCATATTCTGGGCAGAGACCCCCCGCAGGCCAGGCAGTTCCTTCTGAAGCAGGCGGGAGATTTCATCTATCACGCCTGAACCCCATCGGCCATTTCGTGAGTTCTGAGACACATAGCCGCCGATGGCAAAATAAAGTTTCAGCATCTCGCCATTGGCAAGGCGAGCTGCTATGTATCGGCTCTTCAAGATTGCGGCCTTGATGACCTTGACATCCTTGACGATATCCAGCATCATTTCTTCAGTTCCTTGTCCTTCTTTGTCGCAGTGGCCACTTTGCCTGGAGATGCTTCAACGGCAGACTGCAATTGTTTCTTTTTCATCCAAGGAGGATACCAGTCTGGCGGCCACTGGATGAGATTCTCCCGATTGGGATTCTGCAGCAGTCCTCGAATCCCAATATGATTCTCAATCGCGAAGATGATTCTCCCCGAGATATACAACATCAGAAAGAACAGGGCAGCTCCCAAATACTTAAAGGCTGCAGGTGCTTCGGCAGGGATTTTGCAAAGGATAAGTATCGGGATTCCAAGGCAGACCACCTCCGTCAAAAGTGACAGGAGCATCGTGACAGCCCAGTACTTCCATTTCCGCCCTGAAGAATCATTTTCCCTGACAATCATAGTCGCATCCCTCGCTTACTGTTTGTGCTTCCTTTATATATAATCTATCCTCTGAATATTCGTTTGCAATCGCGTAGTGCGGAATTGAGGAGGTCTGGGAGTTTTTTCACCGAACAGATCGTTAGACGTGAGGTCAGGTGGCCCTTTTTTGCCCGAACCGCCGATTTATAAAAGGTCGCTTTTCGCATCTCATATCTCGTATTTGAGGTTTGAAATCTTCTCCGCCCGCACCTCAAAATCATCGGCTGTTCTTCCGCGGAGAAGTTTTTCATCACCTTTCTCTTGACATCCATCTGACGCTATTCAAGAAAAAAAGCGGAGAATGTTAGGATTTGAGGTGGAGAAAGGCGAGTTAGGGGAAAAGTCGGCGGTCTTTTCAAATGGAGAAAAACGGCGGGAAAGTGGCCAGAGAAGCGTCCGAAACGGCCTTTTCTCCCTTCTCCGCAGGGGA
>JAFSTJ010000200.1 GCA_017450525.1 Victivallales bacterium
ATGACCAAAAGCCTAAAAGTCGGTGTAATCGGCTGCGGAATGATAAGCGACTGGTATTTCAAGGCGGCCAAGCGCTTCAAGCAGTTGGACATAATTGCCTGTGCGGACCTTAACCAGGAACTGGCTGAAAAGCAGGGAAAGGAATACGACATTCCCGTATGGCAGGCGGATGACATCTACAACAGCCCTGATGTGCAGCTAATCATAAACCTGACGCCGCCGAAGGTGCACTACTATGTGATGAAGCGCGCCCTGGAATCAGGCAAGCACGCCTACAGCGAAAAGCCCCTGGGCGTGGATTTGGCGCAGGCAAAGGAATTGCTGGACATCGCAAAGGCGAAAGGTCTTTATGTTGGCTGCGCTCCTGACACTTTCATGGGCGGCGGGCATCAGACTGCACGTAAGCTGCTGGATGACGGCTGGATTGGCAGGGTTTTCGCTGGAACAGCCATGTTCATGGGCCGAGGTCCCGAAAAGTGGAAGCACGCACCTGCATTCTATGACGTGGGAGCAGGTCCTCTGCTGGACATTGGACCTTATTTTGTGACACAACTCATCAACCTGCTGGGACCAGCTGTGGCGGTTACTGCCGTTGTCACCAAGGGCCCTGATTTCCGTGAAGGCGGCGAGGAGACCGTGCCTCACATCTATCCAGTTAACGTGCCTACGCATCAGGCTGGCATAATCGAGTTCGCCAATGGCGCGCAGATTACGCTGATTGGCAGTTATGAGGTGTACAAGTCATCCCATCCGTACATCGAGTTGTACGGCACTGGCGGCAGTTTGCAGATGCACCATCCCAACTGGTTCGGTGGCACGGTGAAGGTGTTCCAACCTGGCTATGAGGATTGGAAGGAAGTTCCACCCAGCCATATCTACAATACCGACGCCCGCAGCGTTGGCGTTGCAGACATGATTACCGCCATCATCGACAAGAAGGCGGCACGCGCTTCAGGCGAACTGGCATATCACGCTCTGGAAATCATGCTCTCCCTGGAGAAGTCCAGCAAGCTGCAAAAGCGCATTCTGCTGGAATCCACCTGCAAGCGTCCCGAGGCAATGCCTCTGGGATTGACCGATGGCAACGTGGAAGTGACTAAACTCCAGTAAAGGGGGTGGGGCTGTTGCAAAACCTTATTTCAGGGCTTTGCCTTGAGCCAACATCAACCTGAGTGAGCGCCGCTTCGGCGCTCACATTGAAGGCTGTTGCAACATCCCCATTTCACATCAATAAACGATACAAGGACAAATAGCCGATGAAGTTGGATTTTCGCATTGAGTGGGGCTATCAGTATCTTTATAGCCGTCGCCATTATCACCCTGTTTACAATTGGGACGGCTGCCTGGAATGCAGCGGCGGCGTGATAGAGAACACCTACAAGCTGGACTATCCCGTGATATGGTATGGCCCAGGGCATTGCGCAGTGGAGACGAAGTTGCCCGAACCGAGCTGGAAGAGCATCACCAAGCGCGGCATATCGGGCATTCGCGTTGAGGCGGATGTGGATGAAAAGGCTCTCTTTACGCTGCGCACCAACAGCGGAACTTTCAGTTTCTCGGCAAAGGAACTTCTTGGCAAGCAAAGGCTTGTGTTTGACGTAGGCCCCAAGTACCTTGGCTGCCATGTGGTCGCCACCATTACAGGCTACCTTTGGTTCCGTCCAGCACCCAAACCTGGGCAGACTGTTTTCGAGGCAAAGGACCTGGCTCTGCCACGTCGTGACTGGGCGCGTATGCGCACTGGCGAAATCAAGCCAGGGCAGGCGTTGGATTTCCAGGCGGAAATACCAGCCCCGAAGAAGGACTTCTCCGAAACGCTAATGCACCTGCAGGCAATGGCGGCGCCAATAGAGCATACTCCTGGCGCGGAAAAACAGGTTTTCGGCACATTTGACTTTGAATTGCTCTGCGATGGCAAGTGCATCAAGACATTCCAGCAGTTCCTGCGTATGCATGATGGCGATATGCAGATGCTGGACGATATATGGATTCGCGTGCAGGTCGCGCCTGGCAAGCATAAATTCACCTTCCGCAACCTGCAAGAGAAGCTGTGCCTGCTGGTGAGCCGCCTGGTCATCCAGCAGTCGGAGCGTGATCACGGTCAACTCAGCATTCCAGAATGGACATTGCGCGGCGAGCATGTGGTGGGCAAGGTGTTTGCGGTCAGGCCAGACTGCTTTGAGGTGGCTTTGCCAAAGGGAACTATTCGCATTGATGCGCAACCTGGCTGGAATGAATTCGACTTTGTCTCCGATGAGCCAGGTACAGTTGAATGCCGCTGCGGCGAGCATACAGCCAATGTGGAAGTCTATGACGCCCAGGAAGAGGCAAATCCAATCAAGGTGGGCTTTGATATGACCGCTGTGCCAGCCGATGAAAATGGCTTCATGGATTGGATTCTGGACTATACGGCTCGCACACGCATGGGCAACTTCCCTGTGTTCCGCAGTTTCCTCTACAATCCCAACAAGGGACCGCATCTGACAGTTCCAGGAAGGCTCATGCGCAAGTGGGGCGAATTCTGCCGTAGTCATCATCTCTACGCTGAAGCGGCAACCGATTTTGATGACGGCGAACTCAAGGCTGGAGCTGCAGAGTATTTCCATGGCGCGGGCAAGCACGAGCATACCTGCCTCACATACGGCCTTGACCCTACGGCTCCATACGCCGCCAACGACATGAAGGAGGCAATGGAACACTTCTTCAAGTGGATCCAACCACAGATTGACAGGGCGCACAATGCTGGCGCTCAAATGGAATTTGGCGACGCGTCAGGCGCAATACGCTATACTTTCCTGGCTGGCGTGGATTCTGTTCGCGCGGAGACCATGGTGCCACACACCCAGCATTTGCTGAGCCAGGCACGCCCTGCCGCAGAGGCTCTGGGCAAGGGCGAATGGGGCGTACATATCGCAATTCAGCACCCGATGCAGCCATATTTCGACACGCATCTGCGCTTGTTCTACCTTAGCCTCATGCAGCCCTGGATGATGGGCGCCAATTTCCTCTATGAGGAGGACAGCCTCTTCCAAATTTGGAAAGAAGAGCGCTTCTCATGGGATGATGCACTTACCAAGGGCAAACGGGACATGCTCCGCGGCTTCTTCAAGTTTGCAAAGACACATCCCCGCAGTGGCAAGTGCGTACGTAGCATCGCATCCATAGAAGGACGCTATGCCGCGCCTTTCAATGGCTTCATCTGCGGCAGCGAGCAGACACCTGAATACGCAGTCTGGGGCGCTTTCGGCAAAAACGCGCCTGAATGGGGACACTGCCAGCCAGAAAAATGCCGTCAGGTGCTGGATGTGCTGATGCCTGGCGCATCAACGCAGCCTCTGCGCCAACGCTTCGACAAGCGCCGCTTCTTCTTCTCGGGCACTCCATACGGCGACTTCGACGAGGCGCCAATTGAGGCGTCAGCGCAGTATCTCTCCAACTACAAGTTGCTCATCAATTTCGGATGGAATACCATGATCCAGGAGGATTATGGCAAGCTGCTGGAATACGTGAAGAACGGCGGCATTCTGCTTACTGGTCTGCCACAATTCTCCACGCATGTGAAGAGAGATTTCCTGCGGGATATGCAAGACCTGGCTCTCTGGAACAATGGCGACCTGCGCGA
>JAFSTJ010000201.1 GCA_017450525.1 Victivallales bacterium
CCCATATACCGTCCCTGAATGGCCCTGGTTATGGCGTATGTGCCAACGCCATAGCAGTAGTTGCCTGCGGGACGCCCTGTGGTCTTGTACCATCTGTCATATACGCTCTTCCATGCGTCTCTGTACGGCTTCGACGGAGTCATCACGGGGCAACCCATGCAAATTTTCATCCGCAGATTGTCCGGCCATTCATATTTTCTGACAGGCGGCAGCGTGCGTGAGGAATATGCGGAGACCGCCAGTTTCTTTTCGGGGAATTTCTCCTTGAGTTTTTTGGCAAGTTGAATATAGAAGTTGGCATAGACGTCACTCAGGCATCCAGTGCGGAGATGCTTGGTTTCGTCAAGCAGGAATGGCTTGCTGCGCTCGTTGAGCATATCTGCCACGTATGTATCAGCCTGGCCGAATGGCACGTATTCAGAGTTTGGCTGGTGCTGGCCCCATGCTTTCTTGACTTCGCTGTCACCAGCGTAGAATTTTGTCACCAGTTCATCCACATAGAAGTTAATGAACTCAGGATTGGTGACATCGAAGTAATTTCCCATGTGCGCCTTTGAATTGTAGTACAGGTGCCCTGCCCTGTTTCTGAAGAAGAACATATTGATCTTGTCAGGATATGCCTTCGCCAATGCCCTGGGTTCTGGCGTATGGGAGGAATAATACCTGGTATTGGCGCCATTTCTCCAGGCAGGTGCGAAGTCTGACAATTGCTTCTTGCCAGGCACTTTCTTATCGCCAAGCGCGTATGAATAATGGTATTGCATGAATGGCTTGTCATGATATGCGACAGGCGAAATGGTCAATTCGCTGAATTTAGGCGCATAGATGCCGATGTTGGGGTAGTAGTACCTCATGCCCAGGAAGCGTTCGCAGAAGTCGAATGCGCCGTATGCCGTTCCATTGACCCTGATTCTGCTGATGTCCATCGAATTGTAGAAGTTGGGCATTGCTGAGCCGTCATTTCCAGCAATTATGACACCTCTGTCAAAAGTGAGCACCTTGAATTCATCCAGTGCCATCTTGTCTGGCTCAACACCATATTTCCTGGTTAGTGGATTGTCCCCAAGCACAATCCAATACTTGAAGTTTTCCAGTTCCTTAGCATTCGGGGTTAACACCGTTGCCTTCTGGCCCGTTGTAGAAAAGAATGCGTGCTGCAATCCCTCCAGCGCCAGGGAGACCGATTTTCTAACCGAATAGACATGCCTGGCCTTTGCGTCCTTGCCACTTTCGGCAGAAAGGTCGCATACAATTGCGAAATTCAACTTGCCATCCTTGACTAACTCCAGTTCATTCTTGTTTCCTGGCTGCTCAAAAGTCACTGGATTGAGCACTGGGCTGAAATACTTGTTTTCAGTTGAAAAGGCAATCAGGCATAAAAGCAATGCCACAAACGCAAGGCAATGTTGTCTCATTTTCATTTTTTCCCAAATCTTCAAAACCATTATCAAAAACTACAAAGTTATCAGACCATACTTTATTCAATTACATAAAAAATCAAATTATAAACCCTAAACTGGAACCAAGCAGTTTCCCCATTTAACACACCCCAAATGATATTCAACCTGAAACAAAATGATATTCCCCCCGAACCCAGCTCTCCCTGATTCCCTCTCTTACGCGCACGTACATTGTTTGGGATACTTCCCCCACCCACCTTCCGCTTCTAACATAGCCCCTGAAATCCAGGTTTGCAAGGGGGAAAACAAAGATGTATAATGCTTGTACTTTTTTATATGGCATCTTCTTCGAAATTGAATTTTCCTATAATATTCCATGAGTTAGGCATTACTCTTCTGGCTAGCCTTTGGTCCTTTGTTCCCTTAAGTCCATCAATATTGTTTTTTGTGCGCGAGGGACTTGAATATTATGGCCTTTGCCTTATTCTTTGCCAATTTATTAAAGCCCACTAAAATCAACGGAGAGAACCCGTGTCAATACCATTTGTACATCTACACGTCCATACAGACTATAGCCTGCTGGACGGTGCAGCGAAATGCTCATCTATCGTCGCCAAGGCAGCGGAATACGAATGCCCTGCAGTCGCCTGCACGGACCATGGCAACATGTCCGCCTGCATGGAATTAAAGGACTGCTGCGCCAAGAAGGGCATCAAGCCCATATTCGGCTGCGAGTTCTACGTAGCCCCAGGCAGTTATCTGGAGAAGGACTCGAATACGCAGGACATCAGGGGCTTCCACCTGATTTGTTTGGCGGAAACATACGAGGGCTACATAAACATGTGCCACCTAAACGAGGAGGCCTGGCTCAAGGGATACTACTACCACCCCAGGGTGGACAAGGATTTGCTGCGTAAGTACAGCAAGGGCATAATCTGCCTGTCCGCCTGCTTGGGCGGCGAGGTGGCGGCCATGTTCCTGCGCGGCAAGGACGATGCAGCGAAAGCCGCCATCCAGGAATACCTGGACATATATGGCGAAGGCAACTTCTTCATCGAATTGCAGGACCATGGCCTGGAGGAAGACAAGATTGTGCTGCCAAAACTGAAGGCGGCGGCACGCGAAATGGGCATTCCCATGGTCTGCACAAACGATTCTCACTATATGAAGCGTGAAGATGCACGCGCCCATGACCTGTTCCTCTGCATTGGCACGCAGACCACCATAAACGATGAAAGCCGCTTCAGGATGCCTGGTGGGCCAGAATACTATTTCAAGAGCCCAGAGGAAATGCTGGAGTTGTTCAAGGACACGCCAGAGGCGCTGGAGAACACGGTGAAAATCGCGGAACGCTGCAATGTGCACATTCCAACGGTGAGCGAGGATAAGGCAAACCACTATCCCGCATACCCGCTGCCAGAGGACTACACTGGCACCAGAGAGGAATATCTACGCAACCTGTGTATCGAGGGCATGAAGGAACGCTATAACATAGACGTGGACGCACCCGAGCATACCGAAGACGAAATGGTCAAAATCAAGCGAATGGACTATGAATTGGGCATCATCAAGCAGACTGGATTTACATCCTATTTCCTGGTGGTGTGGGACTTTCTACACTTCGCCCGCAAGGACGGCGTACCGCTGGGACCTGGCCGCGGTTCGGGTGCTGGCTCCATCGTGGCGTACCTTATTCACATCACCGACTTGGACCCAATACGCTACAACCTCCTTTTCGAGCGTTTCCTGAACCCAGACCGCGTTAGCCCGCCTGACTTCGATATTGACCTTTGCGAACGCAGGCGCTACCGCGTCATCGAATACGTTCACCAACGCTATGGCGAAGGCAACGTGGTGCAGATCGGCACATTCGGCACCCTCAAGGCAAAGGCCGTGGTCAAGGATGTGGCGCGCGCCATGGGACGCAGTTTCAGCGAAGGCAACATGCTCTGTAAACTCATACCCGCCGATCCCAAGATGACGCTGGCAAAGGCACTTGAGCAGAGCCCCGAACTAAAGACAAAGATTGAAAACGAGCCTTGGGTGAAGGAACTGTGGAACTACGCCACCACGTTGGAAGGCATGAACAGAAACACCTCCATGCATGCCGCTGGCGTCATCATCTGCGACACCAGAGTATCCAACGTCTGCCCGATTTCCAAAGGCGGCGGCGATGAACCCACAACACAATTCCCCGCTGTGCCAGACGAAGAACTGGGCCTGCTGAAAATGGACTTCCTTGGCCTCAGAAACCTGACCATCATTCAGGATGCACTGGACCTGATTGAAAAGAACCGCGGCATAAAGATGACCAGCAGCGAAATACCCAATGACGACAAGGCGGCATACGACCTGCTCAACAAGGGCAACACCATCGGCGTATTCCAGTTGGAATCAGGCGGCATGCAGGACCTGTGCCGCAGATTCGGCGTTTCACGGCTGGAAGACATCATCGCACTCATAGCCCTATACCGCCCTGGACCAATGCAGTTCCTAGACGAGTTCATCAACCGCAAAATGGGCAAGGTACCAATCGACTACGACGCACCTGAAATGGAACCCATCCTCAAGGAAACCTACGGCATCATGCTTTACCAGGAACAGGTCATGCAGGTGGCGCAGGCGGTGGGCGGTTTCTCACTTGGTCAGGCGGACATTTTGCGCCGCGCAATGGGTAAGAAGAAAATCGACAAGATGAAGTCCATGTTCGTGAAATTCCAGGAAGGTGCCCGCGAAAGAGGGCACAGCGACAAGGTCATACAAAACGTGTGGCAGAAGATGGAGACATTCGCTGGATACGGCTTCAACAAATCACACAGTGCGGCATACGGATTGCTCTCTTACCGTACCGCATACCTCAAGGCAAACTTCCCCGCAGAATTTCTGGCAGCGGTGCTCATTAGCGAACTTGGCAATGCGGAAAGGATGTCCTTCTTCCTGAAGGAATGCCGCGAAATGGGCATTAAAATCCTGCCGCCAGATGTGAATATCTGCGATGCAATGTTCTCCGTGGATGGACCGAACATACGCTTTGGCCTGGCGGCAATAAAGGGCATTGGCACATCCGTGGTGTCAGGCATCGTCAAGGCACGCGAAAGCGGCGGGCCATTCAAGGATATTCTGGACTTCTGCGAAAGGGTGGAAGGCAACAGCCACAAACTGATGGAACTGCTCATCAAGGCGGGGGCAATGGATTGCTTCGGACTCAAACGCTCCCAAATGCTGGCAATGACGGACGAGGCAATTGCCATGGCTCAGCAGAATGTGCAGGACAAGGCAGCGGGACAAATGTCACTGTTTGACATGCTGTCTGAAGAGGACAAGAAGTCCATTGAGCTGAATGTACCTGACATTCCTGAATGGGACCTGACTGAAAAGCTGGAATACGAAAAGGAACTGCTTGGCTTCTATGTCAGCGGGCATCCAATCGCCTCATATCAGGAGATTGTAGACAGATACCAGTCCCACGATTTGAGCAAACTTGCCTCGCTAGATGACAAGGCCACGGTACGTGTCGGCGCATATATAAGTAATGTCGCAATCAAGATGACCAAGAAGGACAACCGCCCCTGGGCAATACTCAATCTGGAAACACGGGAAACCAACATGGAATGCCTGTTCTTCCCAGACGCATACGAGGAGGCTTTGGCGCAAAACAGGGACATCTTCAAGAAGGACAGCGTCGTCTTCATCGATGGCGAGGTCTCCAAGCGAGACGAGGATGAAGGCGTCAAACTGAACGGGCGCCTTATCTATCCAGCTGACGATATGCCAAGGCTCTTCACAAAAGAATTGCAGGTGCGTCTGTATGAGGACAAAATGACAGACGAAACATTGATTGCCCTGCAAAAACTCTGCGAGGAAAACAGCGGCAATTCCGCAATGCTGTATTTCTTTCTGCATTGCAACGATGGCAACATCGCCATTCTGCGCTCCCAGGACGCGGGCGTCCACTACTCCCTGGACTTCCGTCAGAAGCTATGCGAGCTGGTGGGCAATGAGAATGTAATCGCAACAATTGAGCGCAAGGCAAAGCCCCCGCGCCGCCGC
>JAFSTJ010000202.1 GCA_017450525.1 Victivallales bacterium
GGCTCAAGTGGTTGCCGCCGCGCCGTCGGCGCCAGAGGCTCAAGTGGTTGCCGCCGCGCCGTCGGCGCCAGAGGCTCAAGTGGTTGCCGCCGCGCCGTCGGCGCCAGAGGCTCCAGTAGTTGCAGCCGCACCATCAGCGCCTCAGGCTCCAGTAGTTCAAGCCAATCCAGACGTTCCAATAGCTTCCGCAGTAGCTGTAAATCCGTTTGATACGGTTGCTCAGACCACTATATCATCTCCAGTAAATACAGCAGCACCAGCTGCTCAAGTTTCTCCTGCTGTTGCAAAAGTTCCAGAAGTTGCAGTAGTGCCTGAAGTTCCAGGTACACCTGTGGTGAGTGTGGTTAAAGAAGCACCAGTTGCGAATGCTGTCACCGAGGCACCAAAAACAACTATTCCGCAAGTTGGTGTTGTGTCTCCTGAAATAACAGTAGTTTCAGAGACCACCTCAACACCTGTTGCACCAGTTGTTTCTGCAAACACTGAAGCACCCATTGCATTTGTTGCTCCCGCAACGACAATTGCACCAGAGGCCCCAGCTGCTCCAGAAACGCCAATGGTGACAATTGCGCCAGCAACGCCTGTCAGTGTTGATGCTCAAGAAACTACAGTGAAGCCTGTGGTAGTGGCACCTGACCCAAATGTAGCTCCTGTTGCAAATGTCGTAATTGATACGCCAGCAGTAACCATCGTTCCAGAAACACAGGAAGCACCAGTTGCCAAGCCGACCTCAGCTGCACAGATTGCTTCTACTAAAACGCAGGAAAACAATATAGTCTCCGAAAAGAGCACGACGCCAGTGGCGAGCGTTGCGTTGGATGATGACGACAACATTGACGAGGATACGGTAATTGTGCAGCCACAGGTGGTAATTCCACAGCAGATACAGCCTAATTCTGCCCCGACTGCAGTGCCACAGGGTGTGACCTCTGTTTCCGATGTGAATGTGGCCGCCACAGCCAGGACGCAGAATCTTGTTGAGATGGTGGACAAGGTATGCGCTTCCATACAAGCCTCGTTTTCCGAGATTCGCGGGCAGGGCGAGGTCAGGATACAGTTGAAGCCAGACATGCTTGATGGCACGGTGGTGCATTTGGTTGCCAGCGGTAAGACGATGACAGTCACATTCCAGCCCGCCACTTCAGAGGCGCAGCGTGTACTGGAGAACAACATAACTCAATTCGAGCAGCATTTGGCTGGCAGCATACATAATTACCAGATTGCTGTTAGCGTCAGGAAGGGAAAGGTGAATGAACGCGTTTGAACTGTTGCAGAAATGGCCGTCCTGGGAGAGGGCGGGCGCTGGAACCATATTTGATTCGCCAGCCTGGGCAATGCCTGTGCGCTGGAAGGATACTCCATGCGTGCTGCGTCGTTCAGGCGTCACGTTCCGAGATGTGCTGGGAATATCGGTACGTCTTGACGATGAGGAGAATTTCCTGGGCATTTGCAACAGGGAGGCTTTCCCCGATTTGCATACCCTATGGGATGTGAAGAACAATCTGCCTGATGCGTTGAAATTGGCTTTGGTGGAGAAGGAGTGCGGCCCCCTGTTCCAGATATTGGAGAATGCCATGAGGCGCCAGTTAAATGTCGTGGATGTGGCACCTGCGGAAAACAGGGAGGGCACCACTGGTTTCGAGATAATCGGCCAGAATGGCAAGCCTCTTGTTTCATTTGTGCTGAAAGTGGACACGGACATGGTCCGTACGCTTGGCCTGTTGAAGTACATTGACTTGAATCACGATTCCATTCTTTCAATGGAGCGGGCGGCCAGGGCGGTCTATGCCTCCTTCACATTGGAGGATGAGGAAATAGAGGGGCTTGCCGCTGGCGATTATCTTATGTTGCCGGAAATTGGATCCTCCCAGCCAACTTGGCAGGTTGAGGACCAGAAGAGCGAGATGCTCCAGGTCTGCGCTCCAGAGACCATGCAGATCACTTTCGGCCAGTTCGCCTCAGAGGAATTGCCTGAAATACCACAACCAAATGAACTGGTCTTGATGAGAAGAGGCAAAATACTGGCCAGGGGGCGCCTTACCACCCTAGTTCAGCAGCCAGCCTTTGCATTGGAGGAGATACTCTGAAATGTTCCAGACAGATCCATTTGCCCTTATTGTACTGCTGGTCAGCCTTTCGCTGGTACCATTCCTGGCAATGATTGCCACTAGCTATCTTAAGCTAGTGGTTGTCATGTCCCTTATCAGGAACGCACTTGGTATTCAGTCAATTCCACCGAATATGGTGATAAATGCACTCGCCTTGATAATCACATTCTACATAATGGCACCTGTCTGCAATAGAAGTTGGGAAATTGTCAAGACGGAGAGGGTGGCTATGGCGGAGCGGCAGAAGAACCATACGGCCCCATCGGAGGGCCAGCCTTTCTTTGAAACGGATATCATCGCCAAGGCTGCCGTTCCATTCAAGGAATGGCTTCTTAAACAGACAGGCGAGAAGGAAAGGGCATTCTTCGTCAGCACGGCGGAGCGTCTCTGGGCTCAGGAAGGGCAGGAGGAAGCAAAGGTGGACAAGGAGAGCCTCTATATCTTGATTCCTAGTTTTTGCGTCAGCGAACTTACCAAGGCTTTTCAGATTGGATTTCTGGTGTATTTGCCATTCATTGCAATTGATATCATTGTAAGCAATATTCTGCTAGCAATGGGTATGATGATGGTGTCCCCAGTCACAATATCACTGCCATTCAAACTGCTTTTGTTCGTCATGGTGGATGGTTGGACGCAGTTGATACAAGGTTTGGTGAGAAGTTACATTTAACTTTATTCATCTAAAGATTTCCACTTTTCGATAAACTGTGGAGATTTATGGATAAACAATAGGGAGACGTATTTATGAATCAGGCTCAGTTGTTGGATTATGCCCAGACTTGTCTGATACTGATATTGAAGCTGTCATTGATACCGATCATTGTTGCGACTGTGGTCGGCCTGATAGTTTCACTGTTGCAGGCGCTTACACAGATACAGGAGCAGACTCTGGGTTTTGCAGTCAAACTGATAACCATATCCATTACGCTTATGGTGGCCAGTTCCTGGATGGGAAGCGAACTTCTGCTTTATACCCAGGACATATTCAATCACTTTCCATTGCTGGGGCGTTGATGACCTACATTGAATTCCATCGCCTAATACTTGCGGCCGTTCTGACCATGGCCAGGATGGCTGGGGCTTTTGCAATATGTCCCGCGCTAACGGAATCCATGATACCTGGCGTGGCACGCCGCGCAGCTGTATTGGGATTTGCTATTTTCATGATTCCCAGTGTTTTGGGCAGCATGCCTCCTGGCGAACCTAGCATCTTTATGTTTTCGCTGCTTGCCATCAAGGAAGGGATGATAGGCTTTATTCTGGGCTTTTTTGCGGCCATACCATTCTGGATTGGGGAGAATGTGGGTAATCTGATAGACAACCAGCGTGGCGCGACCATGGGCGAGGTCTATTCGCCTTTGAATGGCACCCAGGTTTCCACAATGGGTATTTTCTTCACGCAGTTGATTTCCACAATGTTTTTTGTCGGCGGCATCATATTCGTGTTTCTTGGTGCCTTGTACAAGAGTTACCAGATTTGGCCAGTGTTCTCGGAAGGCATTGTATTTTCAAATGGTGCACCCTTGGTGATGCTGGAAACCTTGGATACAATGCTGAAGACTACGATTGTAATTGCCGCTCCTGTGGTCATAGTGATGTTTATTGCCACTTTGGGCTTGGGATTGGTGAACCGCACAGCGCCACAATTGAATGTGTTCTTCCTCTCCATGCCAGTCAAGTCAGGTCTTGGCGTGGCAATGCTCATTATTTATTTGCCATTCATTATGGATATGTTGATTTATACCAAGGAAAACGCAATATTGACGCCAGTGCAGGAATTGCTGCACCCATAGAAAACCATGGCTGACGAAGGCGGCGAAAAAACTGAAATGCCGACAGCGAAAAAGCTGCGGGATGCAAGGGAGAAAGGGCAGGTCTGCACCTCCAAGGACATTGTCTCCACCGCACTGCTGATAGTCATGTTCTGCCTGGTGGCAATAAGTTGCGTGCTTCTGGTGGATGATTTCCATGTGCTAATATCATTTGTGGGGCAGCGACTGGGAGACAGGCCAGTCGCATCCATACACGAAGGCTCCAAGATGGCGGTCATATTTATCTGCAAGTACACTGCACTTTTTGTGCTGGCAGCCGCCGTGGTGGGCATTGCTGCGAATGTCTTCCAGATAGGCTTCCTCTTCACGCTTGAGCCACTTAAACCAAATCTTGACAAGTTGAACCCCGTTGAAGGCGCCAAGAAGATCTTCAATATGAAGAATCTTTTCGAGTTTCTCAAGAACGTGGTGAAAGTCACGTTCCTGGGCTATCTCATATACAAGATTATACTTGCCTCCATCCCTGAATTGCTGGTGATGTGCTATGGCACCATTGATGACATATTCCCGTGCCTGCGGCTGATGATGAAGCGCCTGGCGTACTACACTGCATTCGGCTACATCGTCATTGCTGTGGTGGACCGCCTTTTCCAGGGGCGCAACTTCACCAAGGAAATGATGATGACAAAAGACGAAGTCAAGCGCGAATACAAGGAAATGGAAGGCAGCCAGGAAGTCAAGCAGGCACAGCGTGATTTCCGCAATGAAATCCTGAATGGCCCAGCGCCAGAGGTTGCCACAAAGAAGGCGAATGTGGTGGTCACGAACCCGACACATCTGGCAATCGGCATACGCTATAACGTGGAGGAGGCTTTGCTTCCATATATCGTCGTGGCGGGTGCGGACGATGTGGCAAAGATAATAAGGGAGACTGCACTGGAGGAAGGCATACCCATAATGGAAAATGTGCCCCTGGCACGTGCATTGTGGGAAAAGGGCAGGGTGGACGATTTGATTCCAAACGACCTCATCGAGCCTGTCGCCGAAGTGCTTAAGTGGGTTAAGAAACTGCAGGACGCAAAGAAGGAAGAGGAAGAACTGGATTCAATTACGCTGGATTAAGCACAATGACCATTGAAGACTATTACAAGAAATTGGCGCCGAAGTTGACCAACTGGCTTGTTGCCACGGGCAGCCCATACGCGGAGGCCTGCGACCTGGTGCAGGATACATTTGTTAAAATCTGGTCCATGCGCGATGATTTGCAGGATGATGAATCCGCAGTGTCTGGGTTGGTCTTTACCATAGCGCGTAATCTGCGACGCAATCAGATTAGGGATAGCAAGCGTGAAGAACTAGTTGAGGATATCAGCGCGGAGAGCCTTGGGGCCAGGAAGGACCCCACGCCTGCTTCGGATGTGGAATACCTCCGCAAGCGCCTTGACCAGGCCTTTGCGCAATTGCCGCCGATGCTCAGCGAGGCATATACCCTTTTCCAGATTGGTGAACTTTCAATAAAGGAGATAGCATTCCAGACAGGAGTATCGGAGAGCCTGGTGAAAGTCAGGATTTTCCGTGCAAAAGAAAGGCTGAAAGAAATATTATCTGATTTGCATGTAACCTTTTAGCCGCTAATGTGTAATCTCTGTGGAGGCAATAACAATGGATATAAGAATTGATGGAAATAGACCAGTTCAGAATGTTGGACTTGAGGGCGGCTTGCCGCAAGGCGGCGTAAAGGCCAATGAAAATCAGAATAAGCCTGCGCTGACCATTACCCGCGCTGACGAACCAGAGAAGGTAAAGGAAGTCGCCGACGAGGAACTTACCAGGGATGATGCCCTGGGCAAGCTGATTTCATCCGCATACAACCTGCCTGCGCCTGAAATGCCGAAATTTGAATGAGAACAAACTGAGATTGCGCCACTTTTGTGCGCACTGACAGGACTGGACGAATGGAAGGCCTTCCTTCTGCATTCGTCCAGTCTTTTTGTTTGGGCTATATGATGGCAGGGTGAGCCAAATAACAGTCTGCGCCCGCAAGGGCGCGGCAGAGGCATGGGGTGAAAGAGCGCCCTAGTACTTAATTGATTTAATTCGTTCACATCTGCATTGTTCTTTTGGGCTGTATTTGTTGTGATTTTCGCCTTGCGTGCGAATGCACGCACGGCTCAAATCGCAATAAAACATCTCCAAAACTCCAACGCACCTGTATTCGAATTAAATCAATTAAGTACTAGCGGGCGCAGACACTGGAGTGGCACGTTCCCCACGCTGCGCGCCCTGCGGGCGCTTGCGTGGGGTTAAGCATGGTTGCGCCCTGTGGGCGCTGCCGCTTCGCGGCATTTACCACCCTCATGAGGAAAAGGGCGTTATTCAAAGGCCAAAAGAGTCCACAGACCTTAGTCCACAGCCCAGCCCATAGTCCACAAAACATCGTCCACAGACCACAGCCTACAGCCAATACTCCACAGACCACAGACCACAGACCACAGACC
>JAFSTJ010000203.1 GCA_017450525.1 Victivallales bacterium
ATGAGAGCCTTCAAGCGGGTCTCATTGTTCTGAGCAATCTCCCACAAATAATCTTCCATTGTTCCTTCCTATTTTTCATTATTATTACACACGCGGGAAATATATGCCCTTTTGCAAATCTTGCACTACGAAAAAAACAAAAAAAAGCAAAAAAGCAAAAATAAGTGCAAAGCCAAAGGCCCCCATACTTGAAAACATGGCATTCTGAAGGACGGGAATCAATGGCATCCAGCCCTTGATTTCCATTATGGTCAAGGTCTATGAGGCCTTGCCACCACAGTTTTGCGACACCCACATAAATTTCTTGCGTATTGGCTTGAATAATGCCAGCCATATATTACAATATTCTCAATTTTCTAAGTAGGCGGCGTCAATGCCGCTTTGGACAATCAATAAACAAAACGGAGAAGAGTAATGAGAAAGCACAGTGTCGTGGCTCCGGAATGGTGGGACTACACAACAATTGACGATGAACTGGTAAGGGATACCGCAAAGCTGACCGTCAAGGACATCGAACAGCTCAGCAGGCCTGGTTTCAAAGTTGTCATGTATGACACAATCGAGGAATTCTATCTGGCTGAGGCACTTGAATACATCGAGGCTTGGAAGCAATCCTCACCTGACAATCCATGCGGCATCTGCGGCCCAATCGGCCCAACAGAACAGCTGCCATTGGTGGCGCGCATCGTCAACGCCACTGGCATGAACCTGGCAAAACTGGATGCTCATTTCTGGGGCATGGACGAATGGGTGCAGGACGGAAAGGCCGTTCCAATCGACCACCCGCTCTCATTCGCAAAGTGCGACAAGGAACTCTGCTTCAACCGCATCCGCCCAGAACTCCGCATGCCTGAAAAGAACATGCACTTCCCCACTGGCGATCTGGAAGCATACAGCAAGACCTACGACCAGTTCACATGCGTCCTCATGCAGGGCGGCCAGGGCGACACCAAGCACTGGGCATTCAATGACCCCGTGAAGCGCGAAGGCAAGTTCATCGACAACCCACCTTCACCAGAAGAATACCGCAAGTTCGCAACACGTATTGTTGACCTGCACCCCATCACCGTCATGCAGAACGCACGCACCAGCGGCGGCGGCAACATCGCTCTGGTTCCCACCAAGGCCGCTACAGTTGGCCCAGTCGAAACATGGAAGGCCAAGAAGGTCTCCATCTGGCAGGCAGGATGCCACGACAACGCATTCGGCATGCGCCTGACCGCTCTTATGCTGTCCAAGAAGATCGCTGACGCGGCAGTTCCAATGAGCCTGCTCTCTGACCATCCAGACGTGCAGTTCAACTTCTTCCGTCCAGGCCTGGGCTCATGCGCAGTGGAGATGCACTAATATGAACGAGAAACCTGCTGCAATCGCTATTGTCGCACATCCAGACGACATCGAGTTCATGATGGGGGGAACCCTCCTCATGCTCCAGAAAAAAGGCTGGGACGTGCACTACATGGCAACCGCAAATGGTTGCTGCGGAACCGAGAAGTACGATGCAAAGACCATCGCGGCCATGCGCGCAGGCGAAATGCTCGCCTCCACCAAGCTGGCTGGAATGACATGGCATCCACCGATCTGCAATGACCTGGAGGTCTTCTACAACAAGGAGAACGTGGCAAAGGTCCTGAGCGTGATCCGCCAGGTCAAGCCCAAAATCGTCCTCACACAGTCGCCTGACGACTATATGGAAGACCACATCAACACCTGCCGCCTGGCAGTGGCAGCCGCATTTGACCGCGGCATGCTCAACGCGCCATGCGAGCCGCCAATGTCCGTGTTCCAGGATGACATCGTGGTTTACCACGCCATTCCACACGGTCTGATGGACCCATTCAGGCGTCTCCTCGAACCCGAAATTTTCGTGAATGTGGAGCCCGTCATGCAGATGAAGTGGGATATGCTGGCCTGCCACAAGTCCCAGAAGGAATGGCTGGATGTTTCCCAGGGAATGGACGCATACCAGAAGACCATGCAGGACTTCATGGCGAACCTGGGCGGCCGTTCAGGCAAGTTCAAGTACGCGGAAGGCTTCCGCCGCCGTTCATGGCTGGGCTTCTCCGCCAACGAATGGGATCCACTGTCAGAAGTGCTGGGCGAAGATGTAGTTCCAAACCCCAACTACAAATAGGCTGACAGATTAGCGAACACAAAGGGCGACCTTGCAAAAAGGCCGCCCTTTTTTGGCTATTGCCAAGAGGAAAATTGTAGGGTGCCGCTGGCGACAGCCAGCGGAAAAGGCATGCAATGCCGAGAGTTTTGCCTCTTTATACAACAATAAAGCACTGCAATGAAAAGCCGCATAATCGACTGGATAACATACATTCTCAATATCCTGCTAATAATCCCTTTCATCGGAATAGGGGCAGCATGGATGGTCGGTCTTGTCTATTTTGGACTTTTCAGGGCAGCCCCCACTGAAAACGCCTCCTTTACTTACGTTGCAGGTGCCCTCGCCCTTGGCCTGACGGTATTATGGGGCATATACCAGTACCGCATGATTATTCTGAAGCAGCCCAAGCCCAAAGGCGAAAGCAAAATTGGCTGGATTGCCCTGGGCATCTTCCTCCTCTGCATTTTGCTTGGTCTCTGGGGCATTTCCAGAGCACGCACAACTTTTTACATAAATGCGGAAACCTACCAGGAATTCATAGGCCACTTCGGCTCTGCAAAAAGAAAGGTAACAGCCATAACGCTCGTCCCTGAAGGAAGCACCAACATTGCCTTTTTCGAGAAGAACAAGAGCTTCTCCCACTATATGCTTGTCAAATGCAACTGCGCAGAAGATGAACTTCAGAGCTTCGCCACACAACAAGGCTATGCCTTTGAGCAAAAGCCCAATGCAATATCACAAGCATGGCTACATTTCAATCACAATGACAGCGAATTGAAAACTATCCCAACAAGAGCCTTGGTGTATGAGAACAGGCGCCCCAATGGCAGCGGAGTCTCCTTCCTTTATGACGTTGAACAGGGAATACTATACTCCGAATGGAGCAACCGCTGACTGCCACATAAAAATCTGTGTTAATCTGCGCAAATCTGTGGATAAATAATACTCTGCGTTATTTTACTGAAGCTGCGTTCTCAATATAATCCAGCATGACGCGCTGCCTTGAGGTGAAGTCCTGCGTCTTTGAGTATTGGCGTGTCTGTTCAGTCAATTGCGTCAAGTTCTCCAGTGCGGTGCGTAGCATGGCGTTAAGTGTATCTTGCTGGAATGGCTCATTGACCACCAGCCCAGCGGCAACCTTCACGTATGGGCTGAAGCCGCAGCAGGCAGTACACAGCACGGGAATGCCAGATGCGATTCCCTCCACCAGTACGGTGCCAGTGCCCTCCTCACGGGCGGGATGCACCATGATGTCCGCGGCCAGCAGCAGCCTCTCCACATCTTTGCGGGGGCCTGTTATGATGCACTTGTCAAAAATGTCACCGGCAAAGGACTGTATCTCGCTGGCAGGTATGTTTCCCACAAGAATCGGTCTAGCCAGGTTCCTAATTTCCTGTGGCAAACTTTTCACAGCATCCAGCAGCCTGTCCATTCCCTTGCGCTTCACATTGGTGCCGACCAGTATTATGCCAAGTTCATTGCCCTTTAACCCCAGTTCACTGCGCACATCATTGCGTATTTTGGCAGCCACATCTTCCGCTGGGCGCACGCAGGCGGGATTCATTCCTGGCGGCAACTCCAGCAGATGCTCTACGGGAGTGCCATATTCTGCAATGTATTCCTCCCTCTGGAAAGGCGATATGTACCACACGCGGGTTCTTGAGGCCGCGCCGCATACCTTCTCCTCCATGTCCAAAATGAAACGATGCCTGGGACTGATTGCAAGATACCATCTTGGATACTTCTTGCAGTAGTATGTTCTAAGGCAGGAATCTGCCGCAAAATAGAAGTCCGCACCTTCAACGCGGTCCATCGCCACGGAAACATCAAAACCACCCTGCCCCAAACGCTCCTTCCAGGCATTGTTGAAACACTTCATGCGAGACACATTGCTCCAACCTGAGACACGGCACTTCTCCACAGTAATGAAGTCAGGCGGGTTCTCCCAATCGGTGGTAAACACAGTCACCTTGTGCCCACGTTTGACCGCCTCCTCCGCCATGCGAAGCGTGTCCTTCTGTAAACCACCCCAGAACACGTACTTGTACAGCGCGACTATTATGTGCAGTTTTTTACCCGCCATTCACTCACTCCAGGCAATCCTACCCCTCTCGTCTATGGCAATTATTCCCTTTTGAACCAGGCGGGCTATGATCTTCTTCGCCTCATTCGGCGTAATGCCCCCCATGTACTTGTACAAGTCAATTATCGCCTTGATAAGTTCCGTCTCCTTCTCGCACCTGATATTCTTCAGCGCCTGAACCAATTCATTGAAAGAGCCAATCTTCACATTCTCCGTTTCCTGTGGCACCAATCGTTTAGCCCTGCCTTTCTCTGCCCTCTTCACTGGTGCCTTTTCCAGCTTTTCCTGCAAGTTTTTTTCAGCAGGAGGTGAAGAGGGCTGCGCAAGCTCTTCCACTACAGGTTCTTTTTCCTCAAATGCCATCGTCGAAGACGGACGCAAAGGCGCCAACTGCTGGCTCAACTGCGCCAGTTCATCGTATGCATATTCTATCAACTTCTGTGCAAGAACCAGCTTCTCTGTATAATGCAGAGACTTCAATTCCTCTGCCAATTGTTCAGGTGTCATCATAAAAAAACCTCTTATATTCAAATGCAATTGCATGACCTTTGTCATTGAAAGCTAATAATAACTCCAAGTGCATAAAATACAAGCAACTACAAGCAATGGAATTGAGCATAAATTGTGACCAATATCATCAATCAAGATGATTTGTATGATTATTTGACTTTATCTTTTGGTTATATTCCCTGTTAAGGTAGATTTAAGAAACACTTGCCTGCACTAGCTGCGCGGCTTCCTATTTACCTACCGCAAGGGGAATATAGCGTTGACGCATGATTAAGTTCAACTATCGCTTGAAAGAAAAGCAGTAAAAGCTAAATTGAGGGCATTGGCAATGAACTTGAACATATACAATGAATTACTGAAAAGAGGAGAACCTGATTTATGCTGAATGAAATCACCCTGTCCAATGACGGACTTGCTTTAACAGGCAACTGCTGCCCGCATATCCTGAAGAAACTAAAGGAGCTGTTTCTACTACTTATGGTGCCTGTTGTTTCATGCAGCTCTTTGCAGGCTCAGGAACAAC
>JAFSTJ010000204.1 GCA_017450525.1 Victivallales bacterium
GTCTATATGCGCGCACAGCTTTCATGCTGGTATCCGCCGATTCCAGGCGCATGGCGCCAGGATCCAGCCAAGGGCGGCGGCGGCTCACTTATCGACATGGCCACACACCTGTATGATTTGCTTGAGTTCTTCAATGGACCAATTGCAAAACTGGTGGCTTTCACAGGCAAGCTGGTGCAGGACGACAAGTCCGAGGATTCCTCCACCACTCTGCTGCAATTCGCCAATGGCACACAGGCAACTGTCGATGCATTCTTCTGCGTACCAGACGAATCAACCAAGACACGCCTGGAAATCTACGGTTCCAATGGCGCAATCTTCACCGAAGGCACCATCGGCCAGAGCCAGGCAGGCACCGCCGAGATCATCAGCGGCCTGGGCGAGGCTGGCTATGACGCACAGCAGTCCAAGGACGTGGCGCGTGTGTTCGCGCCTCTGGAATTCCCCCAGATCAACCCATATACCGCAGAGTGCGAATATTTTGCCAACTGCATCCTGAATGGCACCGCCCCCAAGGTGAACACAGGGGAAAATGCGCTGCGCATCATGGATATCACTGCAAAGGCATACGCATCCGCAAAGGACGGCCAGGTGAAGAACGTCTAATTTTAAGGGACTGGTATATTGCGGAATCGTATTCTACAATAGGTGATATTGGCTCTGTCTGCGGCGGCCTGGCTCATGGCTATAGAGCTGGAGCCGCCCAGGCTGAGCTTGACCACCAGTATTGCCGATTCGTACGTTGATGGCGGCTATGTGTGCAACCCAGATCCCGTGCTGAATACCACCTACGCAGTCAACTGGTATGGCGCGTATCTCAGGCATTGGGAAATGTGGGACTTGAGCGACTACTACAGCCCCGAACGCAAAAATAACTACGACAATACCAGAAAATACAGAATTGAGATATGCAATTACGTCGGGGGCTATACTGCACCGCTGGATAAGTTCGGCTTGCCTTTCAGGTTGACGCTCCAGGCAAAATATACCCAATACCCCCGCAGGCGCTCAGTCAAAAGGCATCCTGACGGGCATGTGCATTACCATCATCATGTGAAGGGCGAGCAGCTGGCTGCTTTTATCCGCTTCAACAATTTCCTGCCTGATTCAATCAAGGCAAGGTGCAACACCAGCATAGAAATTGACTACCAGCCACTCAGTTATTATTGGCTGTTCAAGGAACATACTGATTTGTATTATCCGCTGACAGACAAGTGGCGCCTCGGCGTCAGCCATACCCTTTATACAAAGACCAGCAGGGCGCGTGCCTCCACGGGCCATACTGGCTTCGCCGTCACCGCGATTGTGGCGACGCCATACGTCAGATACCAGCTGACGGAGAATATCTATATTCGCGCGTATTTCGGCTTTTCCGCCGCATTGGAGCCATACACCAGGGACACCTGGCGTAGAAGCCCCCTCAACAACCATAGAAATCACTGGTGCGGCTCATCCATCACATTTACTTTCTAGAGGCTGGTTGTTTTCAGGGACGGTGGACCCACTATCTTGTGGAATGCAACTATAAATTTAGATAAGTTGGTTATATTTTATTATAAATTAAATGAAATATTAGTAAGGGTATTGTTGCTTATCGTTTTTGAGCAGTCTTGCTAACAAATTGACCAATTCGTGTCAAATATTGCACAATCTTTGTGCATTTATTATTTTGTGTTAAATGAAATATTACGCTAAGGTTTTCCGTTATATAGAAGAGACTGCCGTCAGCGCAAACAGAATTTAGTTTTTTTGATTTTGGCATACTGTTTGCAATATAAGCGGCAAAGCCAATTATTATAATCAGAACAAGGAGCATTTATGGATTGTTTTATTTGCCGCAGGAGCAATTGGATGCAGAAGAAGTGCCTGGGTTTTCTGCGTACAATGCTGGAAAACTACAAGGACACTATTGATGATTCAGATGTATTCCTTCCTCTGGATTGCAGCGGGGCGGATGAACTTCTTGCACACTTGGTGCGGAAGACTCTTCCCAAGAAATTGGTTGCTGATATGTCTGAGAATCGCAGGAAAGGCTTTCTTCTGGAACTGGATGACGATCCCGCGCGGGTGACGCTGTGTGGCCTGTGGAATGCGAGCGAGTCCCGTCCTGCCCTAATAAAGAAAATACTCCCTGCAATGTTTGACCATGCGCTGTCATTGCCCTGGAGTGAGAATTCCGAAACGGATGTATTCCATGAAAGGATGCTGGAACTTCAGCGCACATTGAAGATATCCGACCTGGAAATAGACATCATGCTGGTTGCCCTTGCTATAAGTGAGGGCATCTTATGGGATCCCAGAAGCGAGAGACGGCGGGGGAATGCATCACGCAACCTGTTCATGATGACGAAATGCCTAAACACAAGCGAACGTAGCATTCTGGACTATGCTTCTCCACATAAGTCACTTCGTCGCTTCGAGTGCATTGATGAGGACATGGACATCAATAGCAGTTTGTTTAGTTTTCTCTGCGGCATGACTGACGAGCCACTTGTCAACAGTTTTTTCACCAAGGACACAGGGGAAACTCTGGCTTGGAGCGACTTTGGCGACTTGGCAAAGAAACATGGAAGCATCCTTAAGCGCATGCTGGAGTCTGGCGACAAGCCTGTCAATATCCTGCTCTACGGCGCACCTGGCACTGGAAAGACCAGTTTCGCCCGCGCCTTGGCGAGGGAAATCGGGCGCACCTGCTACTGCATCGCCCAGGATACCAATCATGGAAACGGGCGGGTATGCAGCAGTCCTGAAAGCCGTTTCGGCGCACTCCAGATATGCGACGGGCAGATTGTCCCCGAAGAAAGCCTGATTATCGTGGACGAGGCGGACAATATGCTGCGGGGCGTCGACGATTTCGGCGCACTTTTCATGCTCGCTAGCGGTTCATCTTCCCACACTGGGGACAAGGGTTTGCTAAACTCGGTGCTGGACACCATGAAGACCTCAACAATCTGGATTACAAACACGCCATCGTATGCGCTGGACGAATCATCCCGTCGTCGCTTTGACTATTCTATCTGCTTCGAACCTCTCAATTGCGAGCAGAGGCAGCGCATCTGGAGGAACAACATTTCCCGCTTGAAGATGGGGCGGCTCATCAGTGGCAGGCAAGTGGAGGAATATTCGTCGCTCTATCCAGTCAGCGCAGGCGGTATTTCACAGGTGCTGGAGAATCTGGAGAAGATGCATCCGCGGAAATCCGAAGTGCCGCAGCTGGTGGAGCAGTTGATGAAGCCACACTGCGAACTTATGGGTGTGAAACTTGCGGATGACAGGCTGCTGCCTTCCAAGGACTATTCCCTGGATGGCTTGAATATACAGGGCGATGTGCAACTGGAGCGCATAGTGGAGGCCATCCGCGCCTTCCAGCACCAGAAGGGCGACATGGATCCAGACCGTCCACGCATGAACCTGCTGTTGTCGGGGGCGCCTGGAACTGGCAAAACCGAGTTTGTCAAGTACCTGGGCAACGTGCTGAAGACTAAGGTCAATGTGAAGATGGGTAGCGATCTGCTCTCCATGTGGGTTGGCGGCACGGAGAAGAACATTGCCAACGCCTTCCGCGAGGCAGAGGCGGAGCACGCCATCCTTTTCCTGGACGAACTGGACGGCCTGGTGCAGAGCCGTACCAATGCCCAGCGCTCCTGGGAGGTGACGCAGGTCAACGAACTGCTGCACCAGATGGAGAACTTCGACGGTGTTATGATCGGCGCCACCAATTTCATCCAGAACCTGGACCAGGCGGTCATGCGCCGTTTCACATTCAAACTGCAGTTTAACTACCTGGACGATGCGGGAAAGCGCCTCTTCTTCGAGCGCATGTTCAAGAGTACTCTGACTGAGGAGGAAGTGCAGCGCTTGAACGCAATACCAAATCTTGCGCCTGGCGATTTCCGCACTGTGCGCCAGAGCCTGTTCTACTACGGAGGCGATATTAGCAACGTCCAGCGTTTGGAGGCCCTGGAACGCGAAGCAGCCGCAAAGGAAGGTGGGGCATTCGCACTGCGTGAAAAGATCGGATTCTAAATGAGAGTGCATTTATAATCTGCGAAACACCGTTGCGCCAAAGCGCTTTTCTGCGCGGCCAGGGGCCGCGCATCAGGACGTTGGAATGCCATCCGCCCCTAGCCTAGCAATGCCAAGGGCATATGGCA
>JAFSTJ010000205.1 GCA_017450525.1 Victivallales bacterium
AACTATATGCTCCCCTCTGGCGCGAATCACTCCGTCAATATGCAGACAGGCCAGTTCAGTGGCTTGTTCCAGCAGCCGCCTTTGGAATCAATGCCCAGGAACTGGGACTGCTTGATGCTCTTTGCCTTATCGCGGTCCGCCACATAGATGCCCATGGCAAAGTTCCAGCCTGGTGCCAGTTTTATGGGCAGGACGTATGCCTTGGGAATGGCGACTTCATAGACATAGCCCTTGGCCGTTCGTGTGAATTTTGCAGGGAACTCAGTAACCAGCTGGCGGTCCTTCGGCGCCGCTGTTCCAAGCGTGTATTGGATGAACGGAGAAAGTGAGCGCCACATTTCGCATTTCGTGCCGTCCTTGGTGGGCATGAGTGCATAATCGTAATCGTCGTCATCGAATGCATTCAGCCTGCTCTGCCTTGCGGAGCAGCGTGTATCCATGAAGATCTGGCAGATGTCATAGTTCCAGCGGCAGCCTGGCTCGTCTCCAGCGGTCAGAGTGTCATCTGTCACATCCACGCGCAGGCAAAGTGCCTCGGCGGTCCATGCGGTCTGCATACTGACATCAAAGTCGCCTGGATATCCACGTTCCTCCTGTGCTTTGGACTTTGTGGAGCAGGGCATTTTCATGACGGGGACCTTATTCCAGTCGCCGTCAAAGCGCGGAATGGCAAGGGCAGTTTCATTGAAGGCTCCATTGAAGGACTTGCCTTCAGACTTGAAAATCCAGTCAAGATTGATTTTCTGTAGTTTGCCAGGTGCCAGTTTATCCGCCAGTTTTACGGAGACAATCTGTGTTCCATGAGGCGCGACATTGATTTTGTGGGAGGCATTGTTGACAATGAAGTCCCCTTCAACTGCCTTGGCTCGGTCATTACGGAAGGTGAATTCGATGCAATCCGAATTTGCCAGCGCACCAGTGACCAAGCAGGGCAGCTGCTGAACGCCATCGATGCGCGCATCCTTCAATGCCTCCATGAAGCGTGCGTTGTCGCCTTGTTTTCCGCGAATGAAGTAGGGGAAGGGCGTCAACTGGAATGCACCCTTGTTTGCGCTGCTGCGTTCAGTTCCCATCAGGTCGATGAACTTGGCATCAGGATAATCTATCTTCACCATCGGGAAGGGCTCGAAGCCGCTGGAATACTTGTTGTCATCGCTCCATACGGCGGCAAGGGGAGTGCCATCCTCGGTTTCCCACACGAAGCAGCGGACTTTGGAGCCAAAGGAGCAATCCTCCAGATATTGTCTTGGATTGCCCAGCAATACACCTAGGGTATTGATGACTTTTGCGCTGACGCGGGAGGTCATGTCCACATCAAGGAAGTCATTGCCAGTGTTGTAAACTGCGCTGGTGACGCAGATCATGCGCTGAAATTGCGTAAGGACCGTAAGGTAATTGCGGGCATAAAGGGCCGCAGACATTCTTTCAGTCCAGCCTAGATCGTAGGTCATGGCGGAGCGGATGGCATTTTTCTCTGCTGAACTGGCACGACACTCCCACAGTTCAGCGGAATATGGATAGTAGTGCATGAATTCGGGGAAAGTTATCAATGCCTTCTCCAGATTGTGTTTTTTCAGCATAGCAAGCCATGCCGCAAACTGGTCATGGAATTCAGTTGGGTCCTTGCCGCAATATGGATGGCATGCCACCAGGGAGACTGGCCAGCGTTTTGTGAGCAAAGTCAATGTACGGTCCATTTCGGCGACGCCATCGCGTATCTGCATGTTGGCTGCGCCGCCTTCGTATGGGTGGGCATTGGGATACACGCTTTTGACTGCCTCGAAAAATGCGACTAGCAGGTCTATGTAATGCGGGTCGTTTTTAATTTCGTCTGGCATTTCGGAACCCAATACGTATGCGAGACGGCCTGGCAGTTTTTTCAGGTTCTGTTTTACTGCCTCTTGGAATTTTGCCTTGTATTCTTCATTCCAGCCGCCAGTAAGACGGTAGTCGGCTACAAGCCCCTTCTTTTTGGTTTTCTCTGAATGGGGTGTCCCTTTTTGCGATACGCCAAAATAAACATGTCCTGGCACTATTTTGTCTGCCAGTTCAGGGAATGATTTCACGTATTTTGCGGCGGGTGACCTGCTTACACAGCCACTGTCGAAAACAAGGATATTGTATTTTTGAAACAAGTTCATCACGTTGTCTGTGAACACAGGATTATGCCCAAGACAGCCGTATCCCACATGTTGCAGGCGCTGAAGATAATATTCAGGGCAACTATCGACAAGGCCCCAGAACCCGCTGTAGCATGGGGAAAATATCTTTGCGGTTGCATGGGTATTCTTCAGGTAGGGCATCACGGAGAAACGATAAAAGGTCAAGTTCTTGCCTGACTTCATTTCAATGGTATAGACGCCATCAGCGAAGCCATTTTCGGGTGTCTTCAGTTCAATTACGGGGTATTCGCCTTTCTTGAAATCAACCTGGTTTTTCTGTGTCAACACCACCTCGCGATAGAAGTTCCTGACCGTGAATTCGATTTCACCCTTGTAGGCCTCTTTCAGCGTGGAGAGTTCAAAGGACAATTTCTGGGCTTTGCCGCTTTCGAAGAAGCCATTGCCTCCTTCTGTTGGAGCAATGAAATTCGCGGACAGGGATGGCGCATCGAATTCCGTGGCCTTGGAGCCTTTCTCCAACTGAAAGCCATCGGCCACACCGCCTGTGAAGTTAATGGAGGGCAGCTGGTAGCCCACATTCTTGAAGGTGTAGGTATATTCAAAACGCTTCCATTCGCCCTTTGTGTCATAAGCTTGCCGTTTGGACAAGGTGGAAGAATAGGGAACCTTGGTTTCAACTGAGATTGCCAGGTTACCCTTTCCATTCAGAAAAAAACTCAATGTATAGGTACCAGGATCAGAAGGAATGGAGGCAAGGCGATAGGCGCCTGCTGGCAGCGCGTAGCGGCCAAATAGGACCTTGTCCGTTGCCAATTTCATATCCGCATAGCCTCGGGGAAAGCACTGGTAGCCGCCGTCCTTTATGTATTTTTTCCCTTCTGCAAAGTAGGGGTTCGGGATGAGGTTTCTGCTGTCGCTTTCAGGTAGCACCAGGTCATCGGCCTTCTTGAAGTTCACGCCGCCCTCCACATGCTTCACCGCGCCGCCATAATCTAGAAAGTCAATGATGTAACGCTCTTCCTTTGATTTGGGAATGGTGAAATAGAAACTCTGGCGCTTCTTGTTTTCGTTGAGATTGGAGGGAGTATTGACCTCCACATCGCAGACTTTTCCTGAAGCATTGCTCAATGAGAAATTGAAATACTTCCATCTTTGAGGCAGTTTTTTGTCATTCATGCGAGGCTGTGTCGCATTATAGGTGACGCCCTCGCCCAATTTGAAGTAGAATCCATTCAGGTTATTGTAGGGACGGCTTGCCATATAGGCGTCGTCGGCATCATTGCGGAAATAGATTTCAAGTTTTCCGTCAGGGCGTATTTTTGCGGTTTGTTCCCAGGTGAAGACTTTGTATTCCTCGGGTTTAGCGTCTTTGGGGTGGCAGGGAACCAAGCCCTTTAATGTATAGATGCCGTTTTTATCGTCGATGATCCGCTCGGTTATGCATAAGGTGCCGCCGTCATATTCCTTTGCCATTCTCAGCTTGATTGCATTTGTTGCGAACCACTTGGAGTAAGGGGAGGAGAAAGTTATGTATTGTTCGGCGACTTTCTGCTCGCCTGCAAATATCGTGAAATTGCCAGGTCCCATGAATGCAACGCGTTTGCCGCCAAAAACGAAGCACACATTCTTTGCGTCCAGGTATGGCTTGGCATTAGCTTCTTTTTCAACTGCGCCAGTATTTGCAAATGGCGGCGCAAACACGGCTGGCTTCGTCTCTTCGGCAAATACTAGGGACGCAAGCAATATGAATGCAAAACAAACAAGTCTTCTAGTTATGATCATGCAAATCTCCTTGTTATTTTTCCTGGGAGCGTCCCATTATGGTAATGATTTTGTTGCGCATATTTGTTTTTTACAAAAATTGCATTATTCAAGATTTAGTTTATATCATATAGTCAAATAGAAGGATTGTCAATTTTACTATATTGTTTTAGTGTACAATTCTTGCTATTTTGGCTTATTCTTCATTGGGGAGCGCTAATAAGAAGCAACTGCTGGAGGATGAGATGGCTTTCAACCTCAACAATCTTTCCGCTTTCGATACTGGGATTGAGAAGATGTACTCTAAATATGGTTTCGCAGATACCTTCAAAAGAGTAATTGATTGAATGTGCGGAATTAGTTTCTACATAGAGAGTAATTGCCATGATTGATTATCGTAAAAAGGCACAGGATTTTCTGGACAACGAAAAGGGATATCGCCTTGGCTTTCTACGCAGTGAGGCCCGCAATCCCCTGACTATGAATCTGGACAGGGACTTCGCCTCCAGCAGTGCGCTTGGCGTAAAGACGCTGCTTTCATGCGATATGGCATTGCTGCCATTGATACGCCGCATCGCCACCTCAGCTAAGTTCCAGTTTATGGTGGAATGCATCAAGAACTGCTTTGCCCGCGGAGGACGGGTGGTATTCACTGGCTGCGGCGCGGCAGGGCGTCTGGCGGTATTGCTGGAGAGCGCCTGGCAGGAGGAGTTGCCAGGGGACGGGCGGGTGCTGTCCTTGTTAACAGGCGGTGACTTTGCGCTGGTGCGCTCCGTGGAGAACTTTGAGGACTACGAGCAATCGGGAATGCTTCAGGTGCGGGACCTTGGCATGAATGAAAAGGATTTGCTGATTGGCATTACAGCAACTGGCGAAACCACCTCCACCATAGGTTGCGCCTTCGAGGTGCTTGCACGAGGCGGCGAGGTGTTCATGCTGATTTGCGCAGATGAAAAAGAGGCATCTGCCAGGCTGGAAAGATGCCGAAGGCTGTATTCATCACCTCAAGTTCATGTACTGTCCATGCCAGTTGGCGGCATGGCGCTGACTGGCTCAACGCGAATGCAGTCCAGCACGGTGGAATTGCTTGTGGCAGGCGCGGCGTTGGAAAAGGCGGTCTTTGGCGAGACCAATGCCTTCACCGCATACGAGAATATGCTGGTGGAACTATATTCAGAAAAGTCCCTGGCGGCATTGGGAAAGACTGTGGATTTTGAAAGCGATATTTTCCGCCAGGGCGGCTTGATTGACTATCTGGCGGAGGATTTGCTCATCGACTTGCTCAGCGACACCACGGAGCGCTCACCCACTTTCATGACGCCGCCGTATCACTGCTATGATGTGCAGGCCCCAGAACCTTGGGGCATGGTGCGTCATCCAGGCGTGCCTACTCCTGAAGCATGGCTGCGCTGCCTGAAGCGCACACCGCGCTGCATTGACTGGAATGAGGAGACTTATCGCACTGCAGGCCTTGAGGCGGTGCTTGCCAAAGGCGTCCCCAGAATCTCCGTTAATGAGTTGATGAAGATACAGATTGGGAATGAGGATATTCCCACTCGAAGTGGCGCCCATCGTGGGCGCATCTCGTCCGATGCAAGTGGGGTAGGGCTGGTTTCTGGATGCTTTGTTCCTGCCTCAATCACGCAAGTCCGCTTCAGATTGGTGGAGCATTTGCGGATGAAACTCATAATGAACACGGTATCTACAGGCGTAATGACCAAGTTGGGCAGGGTGCGCTCAAATTATATGATACACCTGAATATTTCCAACAAGAAATTGATTGACCGTGCCTGCCGCATCATCTCGGATTTGTGCGGCATTTCATACGAGAATGCCTGCTTTGAACTGTTCCGCACATGGTCAGAAGTGGCAGAGGGCACCAGTCCCGTGGCTGCCACGCTGGCACGCCTCAATAAGGCGTAATGTGAGCGCCAAAGTGGCGCTCACTCAGGTTGATTAACTTGGTATGCCAAGCCCCTGGCTTACCTAGACGGGTTGGCCAACCTGCCCGGATGCCCAACAGGCAAAAACCTGCAGCTTGGTCAACTAGAGTGAGCGCCAAAGTGGCGCTCACATTCTTGTCGCCAATTTTGTGATTTCCTCGGCGTTTAATGCCTTGGCGAAGACATAGATGTCGTCAATTATGCCGACGTGGGCATACGCAACGAAGCCAGAGGGATACTGGCCGACTGTCGGGCGGTATTTTTTGTATTTGGCTTGCGGCAGTGGCTTGAATGTGCCATTGTCTTCCTTTTGCGCCACTGCGATTGCGTCTATATAAAGTGTGATTGTTTTGCCGTCGTGGGTGACTGCGATGTGGTGCCACTTGTTAAGGAACAACACTCCAGTTGGTGAGCCTATCGTTGCATCATCGCCTTTGCCCCAGCGGAACATGGCACGTCTCCAGAACCAGAACAATTCGAAGCCGCCTGCTTCCTTCTGGTCGGAAATTGTGGCGAGCCAAATGCCGTGCTTTGGTTCCTCGGTAGTCTTCTTCATCCAAAGGGCTATTGTGAATGGCGGAACAAGTGTTTGCAGGCATTCAGGCTTGCCAAGAACAAATTTTGCCTTGTTGCCAGCCTTCAATTCCAGTCCCTTGCCATGAACTCCATCCACCAATGCCGCCTTTGACAAATCGTCCTTGGGTGAGCGTGGCTTTAGCACGTCATCTGGCTTGCAGGTGAAGCCACTCAAGTCACCTTCATCAAAGGAACAATGGAAAAGCAATTGCTCATCCGCGGCAAGGCAAAAACACAATGCCAGCAACAAAAAACAAAGGCTAAACTTATTCATATATTTCAATTTCCCCTATGGCCTTGGTCTTCAACTCGGAAAAACGTATTTTGGTGAATGTGGCTGCTGGCCATGTGGCCTCCACTGCCGACAGTTCCGAATACAACACATTCACAACCTCATTGTCTTGGATTGGCTCAGCCTTTGCCAGTTTGACCCATTGTCCATCCTTCTCTATCTCCACAACAGCGCTCTTGATGGCCGAGCCATATATCCGCGCACGGGAGGCGCGCTGCTCCTTGGGAAACTCAAATGTGACAGACATGGCTACTTTCTTGTCTGCCAATGGAACCATGGGACGCGAGGTCGAGCCATCGGCTAAATGCCACAAGGGACGGCCCTTGCCACGTGGAGTGAAGTTTAGCGTGATTTTGGCATTGCTGGCTGGCGTATAGGCGATATTGCCTTTTTTGTGCAGTTTTTTAGCAATTTCTGCTATCATGATATTGCTGTCAGCAATGCGGAACGAACGTGCAAGGGCGGCATCGGTGGTGTAAATTTTCACCTGGTACTTTTCCAGCTTGTCATGTAGCTTTCCATCTGTTACGGTGAAGGAATCATCTTCGCCGACAGTATGGAATGACTTGCCATTGAGGGCATATTCGATGTTGCATGGAACTGTGGCGCCATTGATCGCCACAATATAGTGACGATTTTTTGCGGCGTATTCTGCCATAATCACGTTTGGTGAGAAAGGCAGTTTGCGGAATTGCCCTGCTGCATCGTAGAGTTCTCCCAGCAACTGTGCTTCCTTGCGAAGGAAGGCGATGCCGCCTATGATGTCTGGATAGCATTCACTGCCGCAATAGACGTACCACACAAAGCCTGTTGCACCAGCGAGTATGGACTGGTATTGCATGTTGCGTAGTTCCACAAAGTTGGGGCCGCGCTGCCCATTCCTCCCGAAGTCACCGTAGTTGAAACCCTGGGGCGTAACCCAGAGTACGCGGTTGCCTGCATTTTTCGCAATGCTCAATGACCTTGTGATGCTGGTTATAGGCTTTCCTGCATCGCCGCCCACAAGGAAGTTGGGATATATGTCTGGCAGCAGAATATCCGAGCAATCGGAACATTTCAGATAGCCGCCTGCGCTATTGTTCAGAATGACTGCTGGGTGGTATGGGTCTTCCTCCTTGCAGATTTCATAGATTTCCTTGACGCGGGCGTGCAGGGCAGGGGCGCTTTCCAGTTCATCGCCGATATACCAGCCAAGCAGACCTGGATGGTCCTTGAGTTCACGGATGCGTGAGCGTATTTGTGCCGCTTCCTCGAGGCTCAATGGCTTGCGCATCCTCTCCTTGCTGTAGAGCTTGTTGATGGGGTAGGGATAAATAATTGTGCGTATGCCGTGCTTGAAATATTCATCGAAATGCCTTTGCAATTTTTCGCCATGAAGATGGGCGCCGTTGTAGTAGATTTCCATGTTGTATCCTGCCTTCTGCGCCGCTTTCAGGTCGGTGTATGAGAACCATCCGTATGGATAGAAGCGCTGCCCATCCACATACATATTGTGTTTGGCATCGAAGCGCACTTCACCCGTATGTTTTGCCAGACGGCGTATTGTTTTTGTGCTAAGGCATTCTCCGACCTGGGCGGTCAGGGTATAGGCGCCGATTGCCAATTCTGGAATCTCCAGTTTGAAGGCACCAGCGGAGGGGAGTTTCTTTTCTGCCAGCACCTTACCCGCCTGGTCGCTCAGTTTTAAAGAAAGAGGCTGGCCTTCGCAGTCCGCATCAAGAACCGCGACTGAACCCTCAAGCGCCGTGACCTTCATGTCGGAGTAGATGTTGTCGCGGTAGGGCGGGTTGGTAAGAGTGATGGACATTGGCCAATAGCGAACTGACAAGGGGAAGCGCCTGGCGAAAAGCCGCTCTCCACTTTGTATGTCCTTTATGGTCACTGCGAATTCCGTTGCTGCCTCTGGGTCGCATGGCAATGAGAACTGGTATTCCTTGCCAACGCCAGTATCCATGATGGCATTGAAAACGGCGCTGCCCCCATGGTTGATGCGCTGTTCCATAGTGGCAAATTGCAATTTGCCCGTAGCATTCTCCAGATGCAGTTTGCCCTCGTAGTGCAACTTGCCGTTGCGGCGGATGAGCCTGGTCTCGTATGGAGAGCGCAGTTTCCATGCAAAATGCCTGAGGGACGCATTCTCCAACTGGGCGACTGCGAACTTGGATGGCTGCCGCAGGCTGGAATTGATGGGGGCAAAGGTGCTGTACTCCGTGGTTATTCTGGGAACAGAACGCGCCACGTTGACGCCCATCTTCCCTGAATCCTGCTCCAGGCTCAACTCCACGATGGGGAGCGCCATTTCCAACTGCCAGCCTTTCTCATTTTCGGTGACGGCACTGACTAGTTTTTCAGCGTTCCATGGCAGGTAGGAAATGATGCCGCCCTGGGTATATTCCGTGTCGAAGACCACATTGTTGCGATTGAATGCAATCTGGTAGAAGCGGTCCCTGTCATAATTGGGGTCTATGAAAATCTCCACGCAGTCATCCTTCCAAACTGCGCCATCACGGGCTGTCGCCTTGGGCGCAATTGCGCCGCTTGGCGGATTGGGACATTCCACAAGAAAATACAAATGGTGGTTGTCGTGGGCCACCTTGAAACGAGTGGCATAATCGGGCTTTTGCGGTGCTCTGTCCAGCAAGGTGAAATCACCATGCCAGGGCACGTTTTTCCACGCGGCGTCTTCCCCCTGCCCATCGATGACGGGCTTTTCTGAAATGCGTGGAATGGAGAGTTGTACAGCGGAAGCAGTCAAAATGCCAGTCAGACACAGAATGCCAAGAAGAAGATGCTTGATTTTCATTGTTATTTAACTTGCTTGGATTGTTAACTAGAAGCCCCGTAGGGGCGATTAGAATACAGCCGTGGGTGCGGCGAGCGCCGCAGGCGCGAGCGAAACCCACGGAATCCGCCAACAAGGGATTAGAGCCCCATAGGGGCGATTAGAATACAGCCGTGGGTGCGGCGAGCGCCGCAGGCGCGAGCGAAACCCACGGAATCCGCCAACATAAGAATTGAAGCCCCATAGGGGCGGTAAGAACACAACCTTATGCAGAACTAAAAGTGTTCTAGTCATTAAAAAGGTATTTTTCATCATACTGTAGCTTGTAAGCATTTAGTAAAGCCTTGTACTCATCAGAAAAAGACATCTTTTGGTGATGTGTTTCTTGCTTCTTGATATAATTGATAGTTTTGTCTAGTATGGAGGGACTTACGGAAAA
>JAFSTJ010000206.1 GCA_017450525.1 Victivallales bacterium
GCCCCATTAGGGCCTATGTACCCGAAGATCTTGCCCTTGGGTATCTCCATGCTCAAATCGTGTATTCCGCGCCCACCGCCGAAGTCCCGTGTAAGATGCTCAATTCGTATCATTGCCTTATCTCCGTATCATTTCTTGTTTATCACTGTTGCCGAAAGTTCCGTTATCTTCCAGTAATTCGTCCTAGCGCCGCCGACGGCACCCATGTTGTTCTGGGTTCTAATCATATTCAGAAGCACTTCAATATTGCTTTCAATTGGTGAGAGAATCTTTGTTCCCTCTGTCTGGAAGATGTATGTGTTGCCCTTGCGGGAGGAATAATTCAGTTTCTTTCCATTGCATGCCTTGATAACGGGCTCAAATTTGACGTCATTGCCAGGTGCCAATACATTCAGGTCCACTCTGACTTCCGCAGGGGCCTCGACTGCGTATTCAGGAGGCACATGGAACAGCATACACAAATTACCTCCATTCATATTTGTGGTAGGCACCTGCATCCACTCCCCGTCGTTGTAAAGTGTGCGCAGGGATGAATCCTGGGAAACCTGCATTTGAATAATATCGGAACTTACTACTTTCGGCTCCTCGTCGCAGGCGACCTCGGCCTGAACCATTACTATGTCATAATCATAGACGCCGCAACTTTCGTCATTGGCAGGACTGGGCCTCAACAGGCATTCCTTGTCTGGAGGATTGGGCCTGACCAGTGCAAGGCATGGTCCCTTCTTTGGCAAAGCAGCAATATAATTAGACACGGAAAGCAGCACCGTATCCGCCTCAAGATGCTGCGTCATTGCCGTATCCCGAACAAAACCGCCGCTGATGTCAAGCGTACGGGTCCCCTGGTTCGTCACCAGCAGAGCACGCCGCCCAGTGCGAAATTCTTCAGGCAGTTTCCAATCCCGCAAGCGCAATCCTTCCTCTCGCATATCCAGCACAGGCATTTCATACAAAGGTTGCCCTGCCTTCTCGGTAGAAATCAGCCATAGCAATGAGCGGGGACGCATCTTCTGGAAGGACAGCTTCTCCAGATATGCGCTCTGCCCCTCCTCCGCAATCCAATTGCCAACCTGCGCCATGTTTGAACGCACCATGAAGGAACGTGGCTGCTGCGGACGCAGGAAAACATGTTCCGAAGAGACGCGTGCCTGCGCCTGCACATCCTTGCTGGCCAGCATGAGGCTGTTGTTCTGGGAGGCTCCACGCCCCCCAGTCCATGCTGACACAGCTACATTCGCGGTGGAAAGCACGGCCTTGCTGTCCGCAATTCCCGAAGCCCGCGCCATGATGAACACGGTCAACACAATGCCAAACGCACATGACGCCAGCCATCCCCAAGTCTGGTGTTTCGTTAACAAGGCCACCGTCATTATGCAAATTACCACAATTATATAAACCAAAAGCAATCCTCCCACGAAACCTGCCGAGGGAATGGAATATCCATGCAGCATCTGCAAGGTGTCATTGACCTTTTTCGTGTCGTAAACTGCCTGGTTTGCGGGAATGTAGCCTGAATTGTACATGATGAACTTCCATACAGGCAGGGTAAAACGCTCGTCCATCGCGCAAAGTTCAAAAGGATTGAATGTGCAGGCAATCACTTTGCCACGCCCAAAATATCTGGTGTATGCGTATGCGATCCCATTCTGGCTGAGGATTGGACGGCAGCCCTTCTGCGGCAGCACATTCAACATGACATTGACAGGGCGGGCAATCTGCTTTCCATCCCCGTCAAAGTCCTGGCTTTCCTTCCATGGCTTCACACCAAACAGCCTTGCCAGATTGGAGTAGGTCTCCGACTGGCGCAGGCTCACAGGCTCAAATGGCAGCAGTTGCTCCAGCACCGTACCCTTCATCTTCAATGCCGTCTCAGGCATGCCTACAAGAAGTGTCCCGCCCATTGCCACGAAATCCACAATCGCGCTCATCTGAGGCGTGGAGTAATTCTCCAAATCTGCCCCAAGCAATACCAGCATGGACAAGGCGCCATAGTACCCCCAGTGCTCTGGTGCATTGGCTGCCCTGAATGAACTGAATGCCGCCCTGTAAGGCAATTCCTTCATTTTCTGAACCTTGCTATAGCCCCTTAAATCATATTTGTCATTGAGAATGCCTATGCAAAAATGATGCAAGGACTTGACTGGAAGCATCGGGCTTTCCTTGTAGATGGGCTTTCCTTTGTGCAGGCACTCCACCTTGTAGCGCCCTGAATCATTCAGGTACAAATGCGCCACGCCTTGCACAGAAGCCTTGGCAGGAAGCCTGATTTCCCTGGAATAAATGAAGGGCGTTCCGCTTTCGCTGGACAGTTTCAGCGTGACCAGTTCAGGCGTGGCATCGGGATTTTCCATCTGCCATTCAAGCCGCCCTACGCTGTTGCCGATGTTGAATGTACTGTTCCCCTGCTGCACAGTGACTACCCGCACAATCGGCACCGCTAATGCCTCCATGCAGATTGCAGCCAGTAACAGCAACAATAAATGTGTTTTTTTCAAACTCATAATAGATTATTTCCAACCAAATTTAACATGCACCAAAGTATAGGCCTTCAAGTATTTTCTTGGCAAGGTAATCGAGACCTTGGAGCCGTCCATCTTCGCTTCAAGAGGAATGCGCCCCTCAAAGTCGGGTGACACGGCATGTACAAACACGGCACCAGGTAGCGATTCTCCCAGGAAGATGTCGAACTTGATGTCCTCCTTGATTTCAGGGAAGAATGGTTCTGGCAGGCAAGGAGGAATCTTCTCGCCTGGCTTGAGGTTAGACCCACCAGCATTCAGGAAGTGAACAATGTAGCGCCCGTCCTCTTCGAAAAAGCCTGTCAGCACGCTTTCAGGCGTGTTGCCTGCATTCCAGCAACTGTAGTCCCTCTCCTGCAATCCAATCGCCTCCGCCAGTTTCAAATGCAGTTTGACGGCGGCCTCCTGGCAAACGGGATACCTGAACCCCTCAAACACGGAGTTGACCATCTGCTCTGGCACCCAGATTGTATTGCCGAAGTCCAGAGGTGTATAGACCACATGCCCTTTTCCATGCTTTGCAAAATACATTGCCGCCTCAGGCCTTGCGCCTTCCTTAAGCGTAATCTCACCAAGCCTCTTCATAGTCTTCGGGACTTTCTGAACACGGACACCCAGCACAGGCTTCTCAAACACGTATTCCTTACCTTCCAGCGTCATCTTCGGATACAGCATGTTCCTGCCAAACACGGGCGTCATACCACCAAACACATCAGCAAATGCCCACTTCTTGCGAAGCACGCCATTCCCGTCCTTGAATCCAGCCCGCAGAGACAGGAAAAGGACACCGCCATTCTCCGCGAACTTCAAGGACTGCTCCACTTCCTCATCGGACATGCACAGGTTGTTGTTCATCATAAGGACCCTGTACTTGGAAAGCGTCTTCTCGTTAAAATTCACATTCGTTATGAAGTCATGCTCCAAGTGCATGTCGTTCATAACCATGGAATATCCAAGCACCGAGTTCACGTACGGCGACAACTGTGGCCAGTCCCTGCTGGTGGGCGAGAAATAGACCGCAATCTTGGACTTGGTTTCAGCCTTGCGCCTGTCCATGTCGCCTTTTTCGCGGGTGAACAGCCTATAGTCTGAATTGCCAGGCTTCAACGTGGGATGGGGGGACATGCCCCAGGTGCTCTGACCATTAATGTTGTTCAGCGCCCAGCCGAAATACGCATTGTTCCAGTAGTCCCCGCCAGTATAGACCTCGCCATACACTGGCAGTCCAAAGGAATGGTGGAAATAGTTCTTCAGACGGCGGAATGCCGCCACGCTGCGATACACCGCAAATATGTTTCTGGGCATGATTTCCGTGCCAATGTAATCCCAACTGCGAGCAATCTGCTCGAAGGCGACCGCATGATCCAGAGTGCCGTAAGTGGATGTCAGTCCATGGTGCGTGGTGTAGCCCATTCCCACGAATTTCTTGTTGTACTTACTGCACCTCACCTTCACGTCGTACATTGCATCCCCCACGCATTTCTGGCGCCATGCCATCCACACATGCCACAGTTCACTGTCCCTATTGTACAATTCGGGGCTGTTCTCGTCCATAGGCAGATACCATCCAGTCTCCTGGTGGAACTTCTCTCGGCAATCCGCGCAACCGCAGACCTCGGAGGTATGGAAACAGTATTCGTCAATCATAATGCCGTCCAACTTGCAGTCACGCACGATTTCCTCCACCGTATCCAGGAATATCTTCTTCATTTCCTTGTTGTTGAGGCAGTATCCCCGTAGTGGTAGATGACTATCAATGGTCATCAGCAGGTTTGGCATAGTCTCCACCAGTACCCTAAAGCCAGCGTCTGGGTTCCATAGCAGTGAAAAGTCGATATGGTCCATCACCAGCATTCCATTGTCATGTGCCATCTTGCCGAAGTCCATCAATGCCTTTTTTACACGTGGAAGGTGTGCAGGATAGGTATGCCTGCTGAGGAAGCCATTGAACATCAGCACCCGCGCATTGCTTGCCTTCAGTTCCTCAATGCGACGCTGGCAATCCTCCTTCCTGGCAAATTCAGTAAAGGCGCCCTGGTTCCCCATTCCAATGGATGTAACCGTTGCATCATAGCGCCAGTCCTCATCCTTGTTGTCAAACTCCGCATGGCATGTGGGCAATTCAAAGGTCTTTGGACGCCCCACCTTCTCCTTGCCTGGCTCTGGACGGAACAATGTCTCTATCTTCACGCTGTATTTAGGCTCTGGGGAATAATACTCGGTATGCAACAGCACAGATGGATATGGTGCGGCCTTTCCCACCCAGAAACCGCGGCGGAACGTGTAGTCCTCCTGGCTGCTCTGCAATAGTTGGTCACCGAATGTGGAAATGCACCAGTTCTTGCCTGAAAGGCACAGTTCCGTAGTGCCATCTTCCACCCAGGTGCCAAAAGTGATGGTCTTTACTGTGCCAGGCGCCACCTTTATGCCAGATGCCTGCACTTTGCCATCGCAAAGCACATCAAAAGGCCCAACTTCCGC
>JAFSTJ010000207.1 GCA_017450525.1 Victivallales bacterium
CTCCACCCACATCCATACGGGTGGAGCACTTTTAACTCCTGGACGGCATGGGGTTCCAGAAAATACACCCTTTGATGAAAAAGGGGAATACGCCACCCTCTTTACCAATGCCGCCGCCGAGGCAATCACAGAATCGTGGCAAAAAAGGCAGCCTGGGCAAGTCGCCTGGGGATATGGCTTTGTGGCGGCAGGCTTCAGCCGTCGTACCGTATATCAGGATGACTTGTCCTTGCGACCTAATTTTCAAGGCCCTTCGCGTGGCGTCTTTCTTGGGCATGCCACAATGAGCGGCCCCAATGATGTGAAATTCAGCCATTATGAGGCAGGAATGGATCCCATCGCCAATTTCCTTTTCACATATTCGGAAGATGGGAAATTGACTGGTGCAATCATCAATCTGTCCACGACCGCGCAATGCGGTACACCTGACCGCCTTCGTCTTTCCGCAGATTTCTGGCATGAGACAAGGCTTGCATTTAAAAAGAAATACGGTGACATTTTCATACTGCCGCAATGCGCGGCGGCTGGAGACATAATTCCCAGACAACAGCACTACCGCAAGGCGATGGCACGGCGGCTGCGCCTGAAATTCGGCGAACAATCATCGGAGTATACCATTCAATTCAGGCTTGACATGGCGGAGCGAATCATGACCGCCTTTGATGAAGTGGAGGCATGGGCAAGCAAAGAGAAGCACAGCAGTCTTCCCATGGAACACATAATCATCAAGCCTCGTCTAGAGCGGGCAACTCCGCCACCCCAAATCATCGAGTTGGCGCAGAAATATCTGCCAGAACTGGAAAAACAGGACGCCGACCCCAAAAACGCAAACGAATCGCTGACAAAACGCTCGGCACGGCGCACGAAAATTGCAAAATACAAACGTGTAATAAATGCAACTGAATCCGTAGCAAAAGAACCGACTTATGAAACGGAACTCCACATTGTGCGCCTAGGTGAAATCGCATTTGCCAGCAACCCATTTGAACTATTTATCGACTATATGCACAGGATACAGCGTCTAAGCCCCTTTGAACAGACTTTCATCGTTCAATTGGCGATGATGGGTGGCAGGGCTAGCGGCTACCTGCCTACGCAGCGCGCTGAGGACAATCTCGGCTACAGCGCGGAGCCAGGCAGCCACTCCATTTCTCCTAAAGGTGGGCAAACCCTAGTCAATGAAACCGTGAAGGCGCTAAAGTCGATATACCAGAAAGAGCCTCCTGCCAGATAGTGGAAAGTGTAAGTTTTTTACACATATTTTTGAATTGTACTATTTTTTAATAGCACTATACTATGCTAATTTCGGTTTTAACATAATTACCAGTACATTAATCTGTAATTAAGGAGTAATAGCATGAAATTGAACTATTGCGAATACTTGGAAAAAGTCCGCGGTTGCTGGGCTGGAAAGAACATAGGCGGCACCCTTGGCGCACCCATGGAAGGCAAGATGCAAATGCACGACATCAGCTTCTACACACAGGAGCTGAACGGCGTGCCAGCACCCAATGACGATCTGGATTTGCAGCTGATATGGCTGGCGGCGGTGGAAATCAATGGTCTGGACCAAATTACACCGCACCTGCTGGGCGAATACTGTCACCAGAGCATCATCGCGCCATGCAGCGAGTACATGGTATGCAAGATGAACGTGGCAAACGGCTTCATGCCACCCCTTTCAGGCGCAATCAACAACGACACCTACAAGTACAGCAACGGCGCATGGATACGTAGCGAGATATGGGCATGCCTCTGCCCTGGCGCACCCGACCAGGCAATCAAGTACGCATACATCGACAGCTGTGCAGACCATTGCGAGGAAGGCATCTGGGCGGAAATGTTCACTGCCGCACTAGAGTCCGCTGCCTTTGTGGAAGACAATCCACGCAGGCTGATACAGATAGCGCTGTCCAAGGTACCCGCCTCATCGGAACTGGCGAAGGCAGTCAACGAGGCCATTGCATGCTATGATAGCGGAAAGAGCTGGAAAGAGGCACGTGAAAAGCTGATGGCTGATTTTGACATTGTCAACTACCGCGCGGCGGTGAACATCGGCTTCGTCATCATCGGCCTGCTCTATGGGGAAGGCGACTTTGACAAATCAATCTGCACGGCGGTGAATTGCGGAGATGACACGGATTGCACAGGCGCCACAGTTGGCTCCATCTTCGGCATCATGAAAGGATATTCCAGCATTCCGAAACGCTGGTTGGAACCCATAGGCGAAGCCATAAGCACAATATGCATAAACCACTTCGGCTATGCGTTCCTGTATGGGCTCCCCAAGACACTGCAGGAACTTACTGAAAGAACTGCCAAGGCAGCGATTGCCGCTGCTGGCGCCAATCCATTCCTGGCGCAGCTTGTCAACGAGCCAAGCAGCGTAAGCAAGGAAGAACTTGAGAAACTCGATAAGGGTGAAATGGCCTCGCGCCTCCTCGCCCTACCCCTCTACTATCAGGATTTCCAAATGCAGTTTGCCGCAAAACTGCGTGTGGAGTATCCAGAAGGACCATTGGTGCTGCCTGGCCAGGAACTGCCACTGCGCATTATAGTGACCGATTCCATCCACATCAACGCCATGTTCAAGCTGCGCTGGAAAAACCTGCCCGAGGGATGGGCGGCAACACCTGAAGTGCTTTGCTGCGGTCTAAGGTCAGACTGCACCGTCATCAATGAATGTAAGATCACCGTGGGTGCATTTGAGGATTGCTTCCAGGATCTGGAACTTGAAATTGAGATGGATGGCCGCCGCCAGCGCCAGACCATCAAGATTCCTTTCCAACTCAAGAATTCGGTGAATTTCAAAATATCAGGCGAAAGCGAGCAGTCCTATCGATGCAGGACGCGTATCGTGGCAGGAAAACAGAACTGCCCGCTTCCTGAAAACGCAATGCCACAGATGTGACTTTAGGGTGTCCGCGGCGAAAGCCGCGGATAGGGCTGTGCATACAAAACGCGGGGCTTTCGCCCTGCGCACCCAACTGTCCATTTGAACAGTTTTTTCGTAGATAGACAACATAAACGGAGAAAGGAACAATGAGAATCTTCGCAATTTTGGCAGTAGCCGCAATGCTTGCTTTCCACACGACAAACGCCAAGGAAAACGCCGTTGAACTGAAGACGCCGCAGACTCTGGAGCTAAACCAGGTAAACGACTGGTGCCAGGAAGGCAGGAAACCAGGCTGGAATGTTCCCGATGAGAATGGCGTCTACAATGTCTCGTTCCAGGTGCATTTATTCTGCCAGCACACATTCAAGATACAGCCTGGCAAGAAATATTCCTTCTATGCGGAAGTGCGCTCCGACCACGAAATAAGAGGTTATCTCCATGCGGCAGTAGTGCTTTGCGACAGCATACGCAAGAAAGTTCCAGCAATGTCGTACGTAACCGCTCCTGTTGACACTATGACGCAACTGGTGCAGCCCGCCACCGAAAAGCAGAACTTCATCATCGTGAAGAACAACCCCAAATGGCTTGAGTTGTACAAGAAGGGCTATGGCGTGGTCGCATTCAATGCAAAGCAGGATTTGAGCGATTTGCCTAACAGCAAGTATTCCACGAAAATCACCAGCATCACACCTGAAGGCGAAAACCTGAAGGTCACTTTTGAAAAGAATCTGTACGAGGAATTCCAGGCTGGCACGAATGTACGCCTGCACAAGACCAGCGGCTTCTACAAGACAATCGAATACGTGTTTCCAAACAAGGAATGGAAGAAAATCGGCGGCGTAATCGAGTTTCCCGCAGCTGCCGAGTACTTCTTCCCCTGCATAATCTTCTATGGTCCAAAGGAAAAGACTGTTCAAATCCGCAATCTGCAGCTGATAGTCGAATAACAAGGACAGGAACATGAAAAAGGTACTCTTCACAGTTCTGGCAAGTTCGCTGCTGGCATTGGGATACCAGCTGTCGGACAAGACATTGACGCGCCTTGGCAAGATGCCAACACCGCCCGTCATTGACGGCAAAATCGCCATCGGTGAATGGGACTGCGCCTCCACCACATTCGGCGGCATCAATCCCAAGACTGGCCTGATGACCTACAGGGAAAGCAATTTCCGCATTGGATACGACAAGGATTTCATCTACTTCGCCGCCACCAGCGAATTGCCCCTACCCCCGTTGCAACTTGCTGAAAACGATACTGTGGAGTTAATCATGCTGCCGCCTGGCGCGGACAAGGCAGTCACAATCACGGCGAACAGCAAAGGCAAGGGCAATCTGCCCGCAGGCACCAAAATTGCAAATGACTTCTACGCGGATATTCTCACCAGTTATCTCCGCAAGTGCTGGACCTTGGAAATGGCAATTCCAGTCAAGGCACTCGGGATACAGAGCATTGAGGACGGAAAGCCCTGGGGACTGCAGATCAAGCGCAATTGGACAAGCATGCCCGAGACTGGCTGCTGGCACCATACAACCTCCAAGGACGAACTGGGCACATTCATCCCAGACAGCGCGGCGCCAGCCATCAGCTTTGACGGCTTCGGCCACTCCGTGTACAGAGACAGTTGCAACTACATCTGGAGCCACAGGATAGAGAACATCACTGACAAGCCAATTGAAATCAAATCCAGTTCGGAAGTGCATGCGTTCAGCAGCCCGCCCACACTGGACATGATAAACCTGGAAAAAGTAGGCGAGGCCCAAAAAGTCGATTTCGAGCCAAGAAAACAGACCATCCCGCCTGGCAAGACTGGATATGTGGAACGCTACCTGATGGCGCAGTTCGTAGGCACACGCCAAGTGTATTCGCATTTGCAGGATGCAAAGTCAGGCATGGTTTTCTACAGGCGCAGAATGTACTGGGAAGTCGCCAAGGCAAAGCAGATTAACTTCAAGGACGACAAGGGACTGCCATACGTATGCTCCGCGTTCTACCCCAGTTACGGCAACAAACTGAAGGTGGCGGGTGTCTTCTCCAGGACACTGCCCTGCATGAAGGCAGTAGTGGAGGTGAAAGACGAAAAAGGCAAGGTTCTGAAGAGTTTCAGGCATTCCAACTTTGGCCGTCCAGTGGAGGATTTCGAGGAAGAGACATACCTGCCCGACTTGCCGCTGGGCAAGTACTTCGTCACCATGACTTCCACGGACGCGCAGGACAGGCAGTACACGCAGACACGCACCTTCGAGATTGCAAAATTCCCCTGGCAGGGCAACAATATCGGTTGCGACCGCGTAATCATCCCGCCATTCAAACCCCTGGAGGTGAAGGGCGGCAACGAGATCCATGCTCTCATGACTGGCTACCGCATCGGCGGCGAGTTATGGGACAGAATATACGCACAGGACTTCCTTTCATCCAAAAGGGAGAACATCCTGGCCGCCCCAATTCGCTTTCTCCTGAACGGCAAGCCTTTCGGCAATGCAAAGTGCAAGTTGCTCTCCCAGGAGAAGGACAAGGTTGTCTATCAGACCGAGGCCTCCACGGAAGACGCAACTATGACCATAACCCAGGAATACGACTTCGATGGCTTCTGCAAGGCGGACATCAAGATAACGCCAAAGCGCATCATCCGCGTAAATGACTTCAGGCTGGAAATACCACTGCGCAACGACATTGTCAAGTACTATTCCTCTTCAGGCCATTCAGGTGCCAGAAGCGGTGACGCACCAGACTTGAGCATACCACAAGGCGAAGGAGAACTCGACCTGAAGGGCATCAAGTTCGTAAAGGGCACCCCTTCAATGTACTTCTGGCTGGGCGGCATATACAAGGGCTTCTGCCTCATCAACGACCTGCCACAGCATTTCAACTTGCAGCAGGACAAGGGCAACGTGACAGTCACTAGAAAAGGCGATACCGTCACATTGAACTACATCATCGTGAACGAGAGCACGTTCTGGCAGGAACCACTCTCATACACCTTCGGCTTCGAGCCCACGCCTGTAAAGCCACAGGCCGAGGGACTCCGCGCCATTGGCGAATACATGTGGAACTACCCAACTCCAAAGGGCGCAGTCTGGGCCACGATGAGAATCCACGGCAGTTATGTCAACAACATGATATTCCCACCAGGACAACTTATCAACAACGATGATAGCTATCTGGATTTCGTTTTCGCCCATAGGGGAAAGGTCATTCCCGACAAGGAAAGGCTGGCTTTCGCAGATGCATTCATGGCACGCAACGGTGAATGGGTTCGTAAGAACATGCCCACTGTGTCATTAGCGCCATTGCTGGGGCAACTCAGGAACAAGCGCCATATTGGCGTGGACAAGTTCATCATGTACAACGACCCGCTGCTGTATTCATGCCTCTGGCCCGAAGCCGAGATGTACAAGGCAGAATGGCTCCCATGGGACTATCCTGCAGACGACGCCATAAATGAATACGCCTGCACGCACAACAAGTCCTACATGGACAAATTGCTCTGGTATATGCGGGAGAAGGCAAGGCGAGGCTTTGACGGCATGAACTTCGACTGCTTCCCGCTTGGCAGCGGCACAAACACAACCGTTAATGGCGGCTACAGATATACAGAAGGCAAGGTGCCCAACCTGAACAACAGCAACATGCTGCAAATCGCCTCGCCAGGCATCAAGTCAGGAGGAAGCCTGTTCAAATGGCGCGAACTCACCAGGCGCACCGCAATCATGATGTTCCAGGAAGGCAAGACATACATGGGCTATCCCTGGGTGGAACTGCACACCACCAACACCCAGTGCGTGCCTGTGAGCGCATTCTGCAGCACCACCATCACCTGGGAACGCAGTTCACGTGGCAACGAATACCAGAAGCGCTTCCCTGAAGGCTTCATAATGGCGGAAACTGCAGGCACCCAGTCTGGCACCATACCACGCTGCATCATCTCTACCCACAAGACACCGAAGCACGACCCGCACTACATTGCGGAAACGCTGGTGGGGCACAGTTTCTCATACGGTCTTCTCAATCATACTGACCAGGGCCTTGTCGCCAATGACAAGAACTACAAGCTATTCAATGAATATGTGTTTGACTTTGGCTATGGGCGCCCAGAGAACAAGACCATTCTCTTCTTCAGCCAGGAGAAGCAGCCTGTGACCTGCAATCAGCCAGGCATCAAGACCAGCCAGGTCATACGCCCTGACAACAAGGCGCTCGTCCTCATCGGAAACAGCCTGGACAAGCCAGTCAAGGCAAGCTTCGATGTCAGCGGATTGAAATACGGCAAATGCCGCTTTACCGATGTACGTTCAGGCAAGGAAATCGACAAGCCCGAACTGGACATACCAAAGTACAGCTATGGCATGCTTTTAATCGAAAAGATGTGACTATTCAGTACCCCCTGTTAGGCATTGCTTTGCTTGTTCCGCTAAAGCAGCAGGGGGTGTCGGGGGCGGCAGCCCCCCGTCGGTCGTAGGAGAAATAAATGGAATTGCAGGAC
>JAFSTJ010000208.1 GCA_017450525.1 Victivallales bacterium
CCTGCTCATCTTCTTTCGGTATCATGTCGCCAAGCGCGCCGCTGACGAACATTGCGTCGCAGTCCGCCTCGGACTTGATGTAATCCCTGAAATAACCAGGAAAATCCGCTGAGATGCGCAGGGCGCCCTTGCCGATGGAATGGCTTGCCAATGGATGCGCGGCATAGTTGCCGACTATGAACATAGGAAATCTGGCGCCTGGCTCAAGGAAGAACAGAAGTCCCATTTCCTGATCCTTGAAGCCATCAGCAATGCGGCGCAGTTCAGCACGATGAGGCATGAAGCAGTCGTAGTTGTCCGCCATCACAATGCGCCTGTTCATGTTCTCATCCAATTTCATGGAGTAGAAGTAAGCCGTTGCCTCTTTCATTTTGTCTGGCAACTTTTTGCACTCCTCGATGATAGCGGCCTCCAGCCAGTCCAGATACTTGTATTCCACATAGTGGTCATACTTTGGCTCGGTGTTGGTCAACGGCCCGCCGTGGGTATGGGTGCAGGTCAGCATTATATGATACTGTGGCATTCCCAGGATTTCGCCGCAGGTACGGCGTATTTTCTGTATATAAATCTCATCCAGACACAGCAGGTCAAAACTGATGAGCAGCACCTTGCGCTCGCCGTCATCGACCAAAAGGCCAGTCATATACAGATCATTCAGCTTGGAAATGGATGTATCATCCATTTTGTAGCCTGAAATGTGCCCCCCCAACTCTGGGGAGATGATTTTGTTGAACCAGGAAATCTTCATCGTTGTTGTTATGGCTTTAGTTTTAATGTGGGCGCCGAGCGGCGCCCACTCAGGTTGCCTTAGCGGATTTATTTGATGTAGAACAATCTTACATCATTCTTGGGGACATCAAAGGTGAACTTTTTGCCAGTTGGCTTGATTTTCTCGCCTGTACGGGCGTCAACTATGGCCTTTGGCTTAAAGGGCAGCGGGAATGTGACCTTCGGCGCGGCGGCTTTGTAGTTGCCTACCAGCAGCATCGCCTCTTTTCCCTTTTGCAGCAGGGTGTAAGTCATGTCCTTGTTGTCGCCTTCTGTGGTCAGCAACTTTGCATCCATAATGAGATCCTCGTATGGACGCAGCGCCTCCAGGGCCTTTGCGTGATAGTAGAAGTCCAGTGGTGAATCATAGAAGTTGCGCTCGCAGAAATATGTCACACCCATTGCGCCATTCATTATTGCCTCCAGCACCATCTGCTCCACCTTGTATGACTCAAATTCGCCGTAGGTGCCTGTGGAGAGCCAGGGTATGATGTCCCTGTTGCCAAGAATCTGATGGTTCTTCCGTATGCAGTCATGCACATCCTGCGCACGACCGCACACATACAGGCTGGGCTGCGCCATCTTGAAATTGTTGGGATAAAGATCATTCCAATTCTCAATGGCGTACTTGGGCGCGGCGGCATGCCTGTTGTAGGAGCCTATGACTGGCATGGGTATGCCTGCGGCATCGGCGCCTTTCTTAACCGCCTCCTTCACGTCACCCATTATCTCTGTGCCCAGGTCATACAGGAATGCATCCAGAGACTTGCCAGACTTCTCCAGCAGCGGGCGGCAACGCTGGCACAATGGCACCGACCTGGTGGCAGGTCCCCAAATCTCGATGTCATAGAACACAAAGTCAGGCTTGCTGTTCTTCACATTCTCGGCGATGCGAGCCATTTCCTTCTGGTAAAATTCTCCTCTATAGGTGGGGCAAAGCCAGTGATTGGGCACGCCTGGCACCTGGCAGTAGATTTCATGCCCTTCCTTCTTCCCATTTGTCATCACATGGAAGCATGATTCATTCATAATGACTTTGTAGCCTGCCTTGTGCGCGTCATCCACATATTTCTGTTTCTCCGCCAGTTTTGGTCCCTTGCCCCAATAGCGGGGGAATGTGGAGACCGCAAAGAAACCAAGGCGACGCCAATTGTTGAAGAAATCAGGCCAGGTCTGCCCTACAGAGTCACTCATCCATGCCAGACTGTTTTGCATCCTCTTGAAAGGCTCGATCTTCGGTGCCTCAACCACCTTCAGTGGGACTGTGGTCTTGAACTGCGGCACTCCCTCTGAAATGCCGTAGATAGTGACATTGCCTGTGGTACCCAACGCAGCCGCCAGGAAGAATATGGGCGAATTTACAGTCTTGCCCATCTTGAAGTTCTCATTCAACTTGAGCGTGTAGCGCATACCACCATCGGACAATGCAACTTTTGTGAAATCTTTGTCATTGATAATACTGACGCCCTTGGGCAATTCCAAGGCCATTTCCGCAGGTGCGGATTTCTTGCCTTTCGGTGGGCGCATGTCAGTAATCTGTAGCGCCTGGGGGCAGGGCAGGCCTGCTATTACAGCAATCTCCGCCACGCGTGGGCGTATGATAAGGCCTTCCAATGGAAGTTCCTTGCCAGTTTCCTTATAGACGCTGTTGAACGCATTGCCTTTGCTTTCCGCCTTGATTATGGCCAGTTCATCACAGAATATTGCGCCTGTGCTGCCCTCAATCTCTATGATGACATAACGCGCATCCGCATTCAAAAACAATTCAAATGCATTTACCCTGGTATCGGGCACCTTGCGTTCCTCATCCAAGTAGTAGTACCGCTTCCAATCGCACTGGGCGCTTTCGCATGGTGCTAGTTTCTGCATCGAAAATGGCGTGTAATACGTCTTGCCGTCCTTGGATACATGGGCTGAAATGACGGATGGATATTTGAAATTGTCACTTGTGCCACCCATAATGCGGATAACCGCCTTATTCAATGGCTGCTCCTTTCCCAAATCAAGTTTGATGAAGGAGTGCCCGCTGCCGCCATACCAACCGATGCAGTCCTTGTCCCACCACAGCTTGTCATCAATCCTGTTGGTAAGTTTGCCGTCCGTCAGGTCCATATTGTCCTTGGCATCCGTGGTGAGATTGTAGTCTGGCAATGGCAGCAACTCGCATTTGAGGCCCCTGGCAAGATTCTCGCCTTTTGTGCTGTCGGCCCATTGATCTCGTGCATCCCTGACATACAATGCGCTCAATGGCGCCTGCTTTATGTCAATGTCATGTCCCGTCTTAAGTTCAATTGGAAATGGCAGCCTATAATAGCAACTCTTATTGTGGACATAAGCCTCGGCGCTTATGAAGAATGAGGGATTTTCCTTGCTTGAGAAGGAAAGCGCATCCTTGTCAATGGTGACTGTTCCTTCATAGATGTTGCCCTTCACGCACTTCAAAGTAACGGCCTCTTCCTTTGAGAAACGGTATTTTATGAAGGAGGGTCCCACAAAGAAGCGTACCGATATGGCACCGCCTGCGACTTGCGCCTCTGTTTCCATGCGTATGGTGAGTTTGCTGCCAAGCCTGGCGACTTCTTCACCTTTGGCAAGTTGCACCACAGGCGCATACAGCGGCTTGTCAGTAAACCGTATCGTCCGCAAATCAAACCAAGGCCCTGTTTTGCCAGTGGCCTCCTTCTGTGCAGTGATGCCGAAATTGAAGTCAGCCTTTGCCTCTGGTGGCAGAACAACCGTATTGTACCCAGAGTACAGATTGAACAGCGGCTTGTCGTTTATATTACACACTGGATTGACAATGGCGTATTCATAACTGCCCATCTGCACCTGCATGTAGCGCCTGCCCTCGTTCTTGACATTGGTACTGTATGTGCCACTGGTGGCAGCATCTGCCTGGATGCGAACACGCAGGGCTTCTGGAAGATATTCCAGCAAAGCATTGTCAGCAGTCCATTTGCGTGTCTTGTCCTGCGCCTTGATCAAAACATCAGACGCAAACAGCGCCATGCACCCCAATGCCCCCATTAAAAACGCGATTTTCCTCATTTCGCCTTTGCTCCTTTTTTTAGGATTAACTATTCATAATCCAGCCCTCGCAAGGTTAAATCATGAACAATTATTTTTAGGATTGTTTGAATTGTCTATAAACTTTCCTATAGAAAACTACAAGATAATTGAATTTATAAAACCAGTCTGGATTTTTCCGCCGCAGGCGCTACCTTGTGGGTGGCGGGTGGGGGATGGCAAGCCATCCCCCACCCTATGTGTGCATACACCTAGAATTACGCGCACGAGGTTGTGCAAGAACTAAATAAATGTTGACAATGGTCAACTATTTACCACTGCCCACAGTCCGCTTCCACAGCCCGCTTCCACAGCCCGCTTCCACAGCCCGCTTCCACAGCCCGCTTCCACAGCCCGCTTCCACAGTCCGCTTCCACAGCCCGCTTCCACAGCCCGCTTCCACAGCCCGCTTCCACAGCCCGCTTCCACAGCCCGCTTC
>JAFSTJ010000209.1 GCA_017450525.1 Victivallales bacterium
AGAGACCGAATTTCCAGAAATAACCGTATTCGATGATGAGACGGTTTATTCCAGCGCGGGACGCGCTGGCTACCTCCGCCTCGGCGCCCACATTTTTATGCAAATGGGGTTTATTTCCCAGCAAATCGGGTTAAATTTCGCGCCTGATAACAATAACCCAAGGAGATATACTTATGCAAAGTGAAACATGGAAAAAACTAGAGCGCAAATGCGCTGAAATGAAGCAAATCCACCTTAGGGATTTGTTCCAGGACAAGGACAGGGCAGCCAAGTTCAGCCTGACATTCGAGGACTTGCTGCTGGACTACTCCAAAAACCTGGTGGACAAGGAGACAATGGACCTGCTTTTCCAACTGGCAAAGGACGCCAAGGTGGAACAGGCCAGAGAGCAGATGTTCACAGGTGAGAAAATCAACCGCACCGAACACAGGGCCGTGCTGCACACCGCATTGCGCAACACATCCGACAAGCCTGTCTATGTGGATGGCGTGGATGTAATGCCAGAGGTGCGCCGCGTTCTGGCGCAGATGGCAGCCTTTGCGGACAAAGTGCGCAGCGGAGAGTGGAAGGGATACACGGGCCGTCCAATCAAAAACATAGTTAACATCGGCATAGGCGGCTCCGACCTAGGGCCCAAGATGGCATGCGAGGCACTTAAATCCTGGAGCAAGCCAGACCTGAACGTGATGTTCGTCTCAAATGTGGATGGTTTCCATCTGTACGACACAGTACGCAATCTTAATGCAGAAGAGACGCTTTTCATCGTGGCATCCAAGACATTCACCACGCTGGAGACCATGACCAACGCATTCAGCGCGCGCACTTGGCTGCTGGACAACTTGAAGGACGAAGCCGCCATAGCAAAGCACTTTGTGGCGGTGTCCACCAATCTGAAGGAAGTTGCAGCATTCGGCATTGACACGGCAAACGCCTTCGCTTTCTGGGACTGGGTAGGAGGGCGCTATTCCATGTGCTCCGCAATCGGCCTGCCAATCATGCTGGCTATCGGCCCCGAGAACTTCAACGCCATGCTGGAAGGCTTCCACGCAATGGACACGCACTTCAGGGAAGCCCCGCTTGAAAAGAACATGCCAGTCATCATGGCCTTGCTGGGCATCTGGTACAACAACTTCTTTGGCGCACAGACCTACGCTATCCTGCCCTACGACCAGCAGATGCACCGCTTTGCAGCACACCTGCAGCAGGTGGACATGGAGAGCAACGGCAAATATGTGGACAGAAACGGACAGCAAGTACAAGTACAGACTGGTCCCATAATCTGGGGCGAACCAGGCACCAACAGCCAGCACAGTTTCTTCCAACTGCTGCACCAGGGCACAAAGATGATACCTGCGGACTTCATTGGCTTCTGCAAATCAAACACACCTGTTGGCGACCACCACAAGAAACTTATGGCGAATTTCATCGCGCAAACTGAGGCACTGGCATTCGGCAAGACAAAAGAGCAAGTCCTTGCGGAAGACCCGAATATCTCGCCTGAACTGCTGCCATTCAAGGTGTTCCAGGGCAACAAGCCCACAAATACCCTGCTGGCAGACAAACTGACACCTAGGATGCTGGGCATTCTGATGGCATTGTACGAACAGAAGATTTTCGTGCAGGGCATAATCTGGAACATCTATTCCTTCGACCAGTGGGGAGTTCAGTTGGGCAAGGTTTTGGCTACAAGAATCCTCCAGGACTTCAAGGAAGGAAAGGCAGAAGGACACGATTGCTCCACCAACGCATTGCTGCAACGCCTTATACAAAAAATGTAAATGCAGCGCACCGATGACATAAGCCCCCAAATGCGCTTTGCTGAGGTGCTGTTCGACCTGTCCCTTGACAAGGGCTTTGACTACGAGGTGCCGCCACACTTGATTGGCAAGGTGCATCCAGGCAGCCGCGTAAGAGTCAGCCTCCGCTCAAAGGAGTTGTCAGGCTATGTGTTCCGCATGAAAAGCGAGAGTTCATTTCCCAACGTGAAGCCAATACTGGGGCTGGACAATGAGCGCCAGCAGATTCCAGACACGCTGCTCAAACTGGGTGAATGGATTGCGGAATACTACTGCTGCCCGCTTGAACACACCTTGCGTGTCCTGTTGCCAGCGGTGGTGAGAGCAGGTGAAATGAACCACAGGCAGTTGATATTCGTGTCGCTGACAGCCAAGGGCCTCATGCGGGACGATGATGCCAAACTCACGGAACGGCAACTAAACGTGCTGCGCACATTGCGCCAGGAAGGCCCAATGCCACTTAACGGCATATTGGAGACAGCCAACGTAAGTTCGGCGGTAGTGTCAGCACTTTGCGACAAGGGCTATCTCAGCAAGGAGAAGCGTGTCGTGGAACGCTCGCCTTTCATGGACGATGTGGTGCAGATGGAGCCTCACAAGGAACTCACCGACCAGCAGAAAAATGCATTATCCGTAATAGACGCATCCCTTGACGCAAGGGACGCCCAGGTCATTCTGCTGAAGGGCGTAACCGCATCTGGCAAGACAGAGGTGTACCTTCAATCCATACAGCACTGCCTGGATTTGGGGCTGGAGGCCATTGTCCTGGTGCCCGAAATATCCCTTACACCACAGACCTGCGACCGCTTCAGGCGCCGTTTTGGAAATATGGTCAGTGTATTGCACAGCAGCCTTAGCGACGGGGAGCGCTTCGATGAGTGGACGCGCATAAATGAGGGGCGCTCAAAAATCGCTGTAGGCGCACGTTCCGCATTGTTCGCGCCATTCAGAAAACTGGGGCTTATCGTGGTGGACGAAGAGCACGAGCAGACCTACAAGCAAGACGATTCCCCGCGCTACAATGCGCGAGACGTGGCGGTAGTACGCGGCAAGATGGAGCATGCCACTGTGCTACTGGGCTCGGCTACGCCCTCAATGGAGAGTTACTACAACTGCCAGCGTGGAATGTACAAGTTGGTGGAAATGCCAAAGAGGATGGACGGCATGCTCATGCCCTCCATAGAACTCATAGACATGGGGCAGGAAGCAGCAGAGGCAGGGCATGCGGATTTGTTTTCGCGTCGCCTTAAAGAGCAGATTACGAACCGCATCTACAGCGGCGAGCAGGTAATGCTTTTTTTAAACAGGCGCGGCTACGCAACGCAATTGATCTGCCCGCAGTGCGGCTATGTGTCAATGTGCACAAATTGTAGCATAGCGCACACATACCACCGCAAGGACAATCTGCTGGTGTGCCACATGTGCGGCGAGGAGAAGAACGCACCTGCGCACTGCCCGCAATGCGGCAGCGACGCCATAAAATACACGGGCGTCGGCACCGAGAAAATCGAGAACATCGTCCAGGGCGTATTTCCGATGGCAAAGGTGGAGCGCATGGATGCGGACACCATGTCCACAAAGGACGCATACCGCAGGGTGCTGGACAATTTTCGCGCAGGCAGGATTGACATTCTCATCGGAACCCAGATGATTGCCAAGGGGCTTGACTTTCCCAATGTGACACTAGTGGGCGTCATCCAGGCGGACAGTGGCCTCCACATACCAGATTTCCGCAGCGGGGAGCGCACTTTCCAACTCATCACCCAGGTTGCTGGCCGCGCTGGCAGGGGAGACAAGCCAGGCACGGTGCTGGTGCAGACATTTACGCCATACCACCCTGCATTGCAGGCCGCGCGTGAACAAGACTACACCGCCTTCTACAACGAGGAAATCGAGAGCCGCAGAATGCTGGATTTTCCACCAGTTTCACACATGGCGATTGTGCATTTCCGCAGCACAGATGAGGAGCAGGCAAGGCTTTGCGCGGAAGGCTTTGCAGAGGAGATCAAACCACTTCTTGACGCGGATGTTAAAGTAATTGGACCAATGCCCTCCCCTATCGCAAGGGTGAAGACATACTACCGCTGGCAGTTCCTGCTGCGGGGTGGTTCCATACGCAAGTTGACACGCATACTGCGGCAGCACATCGTCGGTGTGCAGTTGAACAAGAATGTGGAGGTCTATGCGGACATCGACCCGCGGAATTTGCAATAATGTGGGCGCCCACATAAAACAAGCCCCTCCAGGGACATACATACAACAAAGAAGCAAGACAACAAAAGAACGACAATGACAGGAGCGCAGATAGTTGCAGAATGCCTCTTGCGCGAAGGTGTGGATGTGCTGTTTGCCTATCCAGGCGGTACGTCCATGCGCCTGCATCAGGCCTTGCTTGGTTCTGGCATCAGGGTGATATTGCCCCGCCACGAGCAGGGTGCGGCATTTGCGGCAGGAGGCTATGCGCGTATTTCTGGCAAGGCAGGCGTATGCATGGCCACCAGCGGCCCAGGCGCAACCAACTTGGTGACAGGCATTGCGGATGCATGGAACGATTCAGTTCCACTTGTGGCAATCACGGCGCAGGTAAACCAGCGCCTCATCGGCAAAAACGCCTTCCAGGAGACTGACATTGTCGGCGTGACGCGTCCTATTGTGAAGCATTCGTATCTGGTGTTGTCTGCGGCAGATTTGCCAGAGGTGATAAAGGACGCAATGACGCTGGCGGTCACAGGCAGGCCAGGCCCAATATTGATAGACATCACCTGCGATGTACTGCGCCAGGAATGCGAGCCAATTTTCCCAGAACAGCCCAACTTGCGGGCATGGACTATGGTGCCTGACGTAGAGCAGGCCACATTCAAACTCCTCATGAAGGCATTGCGCAAGTGCAAGCGCCCCTGCATCTATGCTGGTGGCGGAATTGTGCACGCTGGCGCGGCAGAGGCGTTGCAGGACTTTGCCCAGAAATGGCAGATACCAGTTGCAACCAGCCTCATGGGCAAGGGCATTTTCCCCGAAGACAATCCGCTGAGCCTACGCATGCTGGGAATGCACGGCACATACTACGCCAACAAGACAGTGAACGAGTGCGACCTGCTGCTGGCATTCGGTGTGCGTTTCAGCGACCGCGTCACTGGTGAAGTCAGTCACTTTGCGCCTAATGCCACCATCGTGCATGTGGACATTGACGCCTCTGAAATCAACAAGAACAAGCATGCCGACATTGCCATAAATGCGGACATAGCACAGGCGCTGGACATGCTGTGCCAGGAAAAGCCTGAACGGCACGGCAGGAAGGCGTGGCTGGCCGCGATTGAGGAATGGAAGCGGCAGCATGAACTGCAATATGCAACCGACAATACATTCACGGGACCAGCGGCAATAGAAGCAATCAGCCAGGAGACTAAAGGAAACGCCACAATTGTGACTGGCGTGGGCCAGCACCAGATGTGGACCGCTCAATTTTATAATTTCAAGCATCCACGGCAATTGTTGACATCTGGCGGGCTGGGCGCAATGGGCTTCGGTCTGCCAGCCGCGCTGGGAGCAAAACTGGCAAAGCCAGATGAACTGGTGCTGCTCATAGACGGAGACGGCTCATTCCAGATGAACATCCAGGAATTGGCAACCGTATTCGCGGAGAAAATCCCGCTTAAAATGGTGCTACTGAACAACAAACGCCTGGGCATGGTGTACCAGTGGGAAGAACTTTTCTTTGCGGGAACCCACGCAAATACGGATATGTCACTTAATGGCAAATACTACCCCGATTTCGTGACAATCGCAAAAGGCTATGGAATACCTGCAACGGTAGTGACAAACCTGAAGGATTTCCGAAATGCCCTACGTAAAATGCTGTCGGATAAGGGGCCATTCCTAATTGACGCAAGGATAATCGCAGACGAGCAGGTGCTGCCAATGATTCCAGCAGGCGGTACATGCGAAGACATAATAACAGATTAAGGAGAAACAACAATGGAAAAGACAGGATATATGTTCGCAGGCCAGGGGGCACAGTTTCCTGGCATGGGCGCAAAACTGGTGGAAAGTTCCCAAGCAGCGGCAAAGGTATTTGAGCAGGCCGACAAGGTGCTGGGCTATTCAATCAGCGACTTGTGCTTCAAGGCTAGCATTGAGGAATTGACGCCATGCGCGGTTTGCCAGCCCACCATATTCACAGTTTCCGTTGCATGCTTCAAGGCATACACAGAGGCGCATCCCGATGCAGAAACCGCAGCGACCGCGGGCCTCAGTCTTGGTGAATACTCCGCAGCAGTTGCTGCAAAGGTGCTTACATTCGAGGATGGCCTCAGGCTTATCGCCGAAAGAGGACGCCTCATGGACAAATGTTGCAAGGAATATCCTGGCGGGATGGCCGCAGTCCTAGGCGCAGAACCCACCGCAGTGGCGGACATCTGCCAGCAGTGCGACATTGACGTGGCTAACTACAATTGCCCTGGGCAAATTGTCATCAGCGGCGCAAAGCTGGGACTGGACAAGGCACTTGAACTGCTGGGCAATCAGAAAATACGCGCCGTGCCTCTGACCGTGGCAGGCGCATATCATTCCAGGCTGATGCAGGCCGCAGCGGATGCATTCGCCAAGGCATTGGAGGCTACATCCTTCGCAAAGCCAGAATGCCCCTTCTACCAGAATGTGACTGGACAGCAAAGCACAAGCCCAGATGAAATACGGGAGAATATGCGCAAACAGGTTTCAGGCAGCGTGCATTGGGAAGACTGCGCCAGAGGCCTGATGTCGCATAGCCAGCGCCTGGTGGAATGTGGTCCAGGCACCGTACTAAGCGGCTTCATGAAGCGCATTGACCGCAGTTTCCCTGCAGGCCCAGCCTTCGCCGAACTGTAAACGCAAAGGCGCAGAGTTTTTAACGCAGAGGCGCAAAGACGCAGAGACGCAGAGTTTTTAATGAGTTTTAATCATTAATAAAATAGTGTCTCTGTGCCTTTGCGCCTCTGCGTTGAAAAATGTGTTTCGGCATTGGAGGAGTGCGATTTTTGGCATAATGCTTTGACAAAACAGGACTTTACAGTATATTATGGCGTTTTTATTGCGTCTAGTACCTGGTTCATCACTGTCTTTCAGGCCGCGTGGTCTGGAGTATGTTCTGGCAGCTAGCGCTAAAAAGAGAGAACAGAAATGACAAAAGAAGAAAAGACGAAGATTATCGAAGAGTACAGGCTGAATGAGAAGGACTGTGGTTCCAGCGAAGTTCAGATCGCCATTCTGACCAAGCGTATTCTTGACTTGACGGAGCACATGAAGATCCACAAGAAGGACAACAGCACCAAGCGTGGTCTGGTTGCCCTGGTGAACCGCCGCAGGCGTCTGCTGCAGTATCTTGAAGGCGAGGATTACGCCCGCTATTCATCACTCATCAAGCGTCTTGGCATCCGCCACTAGTCTAACGATAAAGTCCCTTCCCTGTCAATCAGGTGAAGGGACTTGCTTTAGAATAAGCCGCTCCAACTTAATGACTGCCACGAATCTTGGCAATTGCGCAAAGTGGAATTTGACGGCAAGAGCGTCCATACTGGAACAGCCTGGAAAATCTTGCCGCGATTCCGCTGCGCTTGGAGTTTGGCTTCATATAGAAAAAGGAGAACCCCAAGATTAGGAGGAATTGAAAAATGAGTATTGAAAATGTAAAAATGGATTTGGGCAACGGACGCGAGCTGATAGTAGAGACTGGAAAAATGGCTCTGCTTGCCAATGGCAGCGTCACAGTTCGCCAAGGCGACACAATCGTGCTGGTGGCAGTTTGTTCAGCAGCACCACGCGAAGGCATTGACTTCTTCCCGCTGTCTGTGGAATACCGCGAGCGCTTTGCTGCGGCAGGCAAGATACCAGGCGGTTATTTCAAGAGGGAAGGCAGGCCAACCGAAAAGGAAATCCTCACCGCCAGAATGACAGACAGGCCAATCCGCCCGCTGTTCCCTGAAGGCTTCGTGAACGAGGTTCAGGTAGTTTCCACAGTCATCAGCTGCGATGGCGAGAATGAGCCAGACGTACTCTCGATTCTGGGCGCGTCCTGCGCAATGTCTGTTTCGGACATACCATTCCTGGCACCAGTTGGTGCACTACGCGTAGGCCGCATCAATGGCCAGTTCATCGCCAACCCCACTCACGCTGAAATGAAGCAGAGTGACATCGACCTGGTTTACGCTGGCGTGGAAGGCAAGACCATCATGATTGAAGGCCGTTCCAGCGAAATCAGCGAAGAAGAACTGCGCGATGCAATGTACTTTGCTGACAGCATCGTCCAGAAGCAGATTGAGGCACAGAAGGATTTGGCAGCCCGCGCTGGCAAGCCCAAGTTCGAGTTCACACCACATATCGCATCACCTGAAATGATGGCGTTCGCAAATGAATTCTGCGGCGACAAGATGAACGAGGCATGCTCGGCACCAAGCAAGCTGGAACGCCAGGCAAAGCAGGACGAAATCAAGGAAGCGCTCTTCGCGGCACTGGCCGAGAAGTTCAAGAACGAAGACGGCACTGTTCCAGATCTGCTGCCCGTGTGGGAGGCTCTCATGGAGAAGACCATCCGTGGTCTGGTGCTGGAGAAGGGCATCCGTCAAGATGGCCGCGCCTTGGACGAAATACGCCCAATCAGCTGCGAAGTTGGCCTGCTTCCACGAGCTCATGGCAGCGCTCTCTTCAAGAGAGGCGACACACAGGCTCTCGTCACTGCCACATTGGGCGCCAGCAGCGATGCACAGGAATTTGACGACATCACGGGCGGCGAACTCAAGAAATCCTTCATCCTGCACTACAACTTCCCCAACTTCAGCACTGGCGAAGTGGGCAAATACGGCAGCACAGGCCGCCGCGAAATCGGTCATGGACATCTGGCGGAACGCTCAGTTGCAGGCGCAATGCCCAAGGATTATCCCTACACTGTGCGCGTGACTTCAGAAATACTTGGTTCCAACGGTTCGTCCTCCATGGCGACAGTCTGCGGTTCCAGCCTGGCATTAATGGATGCAGGCGTGCCAGTCAGCGATGCAGTGGTGGGCATTTCCGTTGGTCTTGTAACTGGCACAGACAAGCGTGAATTCCTTACTGACATCCTTGGTTCGGAAGACCACTACGGCGACATGGACTTCAAGGTGGCAGGCACAACAAAGGGTATCACTGGTTTCCAGCTGGATCTGAAGATTGCGGGTCTGGACATTGAAGGCATGTATCAGGCTATGCTGCGCAACAAGGCAGCACGCGCCAAGATCCGCGCCATCATGGCGGAATGCATTGACAAGCCAAGGCCGCAACTCAACAAGTATGCGCCACAGGTCGAGGTTCTCAAAATCAATGTGGACAAGATTGGCGCGTTGATTGGTCCTGGCGGAAAGAACATACGCGGCATTGTGGAAGCCACAGGCGCACAGATTGACGTGGACGAAAGCGGCAATGTCAGCATCTTCGCCAGCGGTCTTGAGGCAATGGAGAAGGCAAAGTACATGGTACGCGCCTCCACGGACGAAGTTGAGGTTGGCCGCATCTACACTGGCACTGTAAAGACCATAAAGGACTTCGGCGCATTCGTGGAAGTTCTGCCTGGACAGGAAGGCATGGTGCACATCTCCGAACTTGCCAACTACAGGGTGAAGAGCGTTGATGAAATCTGCCATGAAGGCGAGCAGATCACCGTCAAGGTCATCGGCATTGATGATCGTGGCCGTATCCGCCTCAGCCGCAAGGCAGCAATGGAAGAAGAGGAAACATCCAAATAATTGTTAATGGAACTGGGGGAATAGAATCCCCCGACACAAAATCAGGAGAAAGACAATGAAAGAAAAAATCCATCCAAAGTACCAGAAGTGCACAGTCACCTGCGCTTGCGGCAACCAGTTCGAAGTAATGTCCACCACAGAGAAAGTGAGCGTTGGTATCTGCTCAAAGTGCCATCCTTTCTTCACTGGTAAGCAGAAGCTGGTTGATACGGAAGGACGCGTTGATGCGTTCCGCCGCCGCTATGCCAACGCAAAGAAGGCCTGATACAACGCATTTTTGCATAAGGCGCAGCGACGTATTCACGTTGGCTGCGCCATTTTTATTTTATCCACAGATTATCGCAGATTAACACAGATTAGTATTATTGCAATAAAATGTTAAAAACACAATCTGTGCTAATCTGCGATAATCTGTGGATAAAATAGTTTTGAAATTACCTCTGTGGATAATGTTCTTGGCTTTTCTCAATGAACCTAGAAGCGTACATAAAGAATTCATCTTTCCGCCTTTCCGAAGTCGAACGGGCGATATCAGTGTTTGACTTTGCCAGCGGCTCCCAAAGCGACTACCGCAAGTTAAATTTGGAATACCAAAAACTGAAGAATCTGGTGGCCGCATGGGACGAAATGTGCAAGGCAAAGGCTGATCTGCAAGGCAACGAGGAGTTGCTCCACGAGACCGATGACGCAGACTTCAAGGAAGTCATCAAAGGCGACATGGAGACCCTAAATGAAAAGATACGCAAACTGGACGGTGACATCAAGGCACTGATACTGCCCATGCATCCCAATGAAGGCAAGGACGTTATCATGGAGATACGGCCTGCTGCGGGCGGCGATGAGGCGGCCTTGTTCGCAGGCGACTTGTATCGCATGTACCAGCGCTTCTGCGAAATCCAGGGTTGGAAGACAGAACTGATGGATTTAAGCGACACGCAGCTAGGCGGGATCAAGAGCGTGTCATTCAAGGTGATTGGCGATGGAGCCTGGAGTTATCTGCATTTTGAAAGCGGAGTGCACCGTGTACAGCGTATTCCCGTGACAGAGGCGCAGGGGCGCGTCCACACCAGCACTGCGACTGTGGCAGTTATGGCGGAAGCGGAAGAAGTGGACTTCCAATTGAATCCGGAAGAACTGCGCATTGACGTGTTCAGAGCGTCTGGGCACGGCGGGCAGTGCGTCAACACAACAGACTCAGCAGTGCGCGTAACGCACATTCCCACGGGCATGTTCGTGGCGAGCCAGCAGGAAAAGTCTCAGCACCGCAACAAGGAAATCGCCATGACAATTTTGCGTTCCCGTTTGCTGGAGATAAAGCAGCGCGAAGAAGACGAGAAAAACGCTGGGGAACGCCGCTCCCAGGTAGGCACAGGTGACCGCAGCGAGCGCATAAGGACATACAACTTCCCGCAGAACCGCGTCACAGATCATCGTTTTGAAATAACGCTCTACGATTTGACAAATATCATGGAAGGCAACCTGAATGACCTTCTGGGTGAAATACGCGCCATTGACGCGGACAGGCGCTTCACCGAAATGTTAATGAACGAATAATTCTATTTTATCCACAGATTGTCGCAGATTATCACAGATTGCTTTTGGCATTTATCTGTGATAATCTGCGACAATCTGTGGATAAAACACATTATTGGAAATGGAACTTTTCACAGACATCATTGAGGCATTTGATGCCCAGCCGCATTTCAGGTTTGTTGTATTCGGGGCTTCCAACACCGAGCGCTATATGCCTTGCATTCATTGGGCGGATGTCCTGGAGGTTTGCCTGCGGGGGCGCTTCGGGCGCAAATTCCAAATGGTTAATGCAGGCGTTAGCGGCAACAATACACGCGAGGCGTTGGCCCGCTTCGACAGGGACGTGGCTCTTTTCAAGCCTGCATGCGTGGTGATAACCTTTGGCGGCAATGACTGCAATCCCGCACCTGAAAAGAATGTGCCTTATGATGCTTTCGAGGCGAATATGACGGAGATTGTGCGCAAGGTGCGTGCGCTGGATGCAATCCCCGTGCTACAGACCTATTATGCAATGGACTATTCTGAAATAAACAGCATAAGGGCCGAGACATTCAAGAAAAACATGGACATTGTACGTCTCGTCGCCCAAAAGGAGAATGTGCATCTTGTGGATCAGAACGCACTGTTTGCCAAGGCTGGAAATATTGTGCTAAGGCACAAACTGCTTTTGAATGCAATGCACGTGAATCAACTGGGCAATATGCTCATTGGCGTGGAATTGGCAATGCATTTTGACTGCCATCCCGAGGCAATTGTTGAAAACGACGCGCTTCTCCCCGCAATCGCCCTGCATAAAAAATTACAGGAATGCTAAAAAAAGTGCGCGACCAAATGGCCGCGCACTCAAGACGTTGTATTTCCAGATGCCGCTAGCATAAAAGTGCGCGGCCAATGGCCGCGCACTCAAAACGCCCTTGCGTCCTATTGCTTATTGTTTTCGGAGGAAGCGGCTTCCTTCTTATCCTGCTCCACCTTGTCGAATGCAGCCTGGTCCACAATGGACACATTGCCGCTGACGGTGCCGTTGTCCAGGTCATTGACCTTGCGCTTCTGCAAATCCTTGAAGAGCTGTATCAGGTCTCTCAAGCCCATGATAAAGAAGAAGAACGTGCAGAAAGAAGCGATTGCGCATGGCACCGTGAGGAACTTGATATGGAAGTACAGTCCCCATGATTCAGGCAGCCATGGATGTATCAAGTTGGATATGCAGGTCGCCAGGAACATGATGCCGAAGCCATAGACCAGGCTGTAGCCGAAGACGCTCCATGCAATGACCTTGTCGCCAGTGGTGTATTCGGGTGTGATACCGATGATTTTGCGGAACACTGTCTTGATTGTCCACTTGTCCTGCGCTTTCTTCTCGCCGTCCACATTGTAGATACCACGGTGCAGCATTCTGTCCAGATTGAAAGGCTCCTTCAATGTGAGCCATGAGACAAGGCAGTACAGCGCCAGGCTTATAACCATTGTCATGAAATAGAATTCATACGAGTTGATAGGGCATTTGACTGGGTTCATTTCCCAGAGAATATATGGATTGAAAGGTTTGGACACGGCAGTCAGGAAATTGCCGACACCTTCAACAAGTTCGTGCTTTTCCAGCCAGGGATATACGATGCCAGCCCAGCCGCGCTGCAGGAATATGGTGAAACCAGACACTATCATACCTGAAAGCAAGGAGGTCCAGGCGCCAGCCGTGGTGCCAAAGCGGCTGTACAAGCCAAATAGCATGACAGGACCACAACCGCCCATCCACAGGCTGCACACCATACTGACAAAGAGGCTGATATAGTCCATCTGGGACATGAAGGAAGAGCCGCAGATGAATATCACGCCAACGCAGATGGCCACGATGCGGATCATCCAGATATGCTGCCTGGGTGTGAACTGCTTCTTCTTGAATGGCAGGATGCAGTCCTGGGCGATAGTGAGGGTTGCGCTGAAGATTCGTGTATCGTCCGTCGAGATCATTGCCAGCACCATCAGCAAAGCAAACAAGCCAGCCAGACCAGGCGGCAGGTATTTGCGCAGGACTTCTGCGTCCATCAATTGGTTAAACAATGTGCGGAAACGCTGGAAGTTCTTGTTGTTTTCGGGTGTGCCAGACAATGTCTTCTGCGCGGCATCCAGATAAACTGTATCCAGATTCTTCTTCTGGCTAAGAGGCTCGTCCTTGCCGATTTCATGCTTGAGTTCAGGAATCTGCGCGATATCCGCAATGACCTGTGCACGCTGCTTTTCGTCTTCAATGACTTCATTTGCGACTTTCTGGCTGAGTTTCTGGCGTATTTCGCGAGCCTCAGTGGCATATTTCTTGTGGTTCAGAGTTGTCAGCACGAAGATAGCAATCAATATGTACAGGATAGTAACTGCACCAGAGCGGAATGTGCCCAGCAGATGCGCCATTTTCTGCTCGTGGGGTGTCTTTGCTGCAGTGGAAGTTCCTGCGCCAATCCAACTGCCGCGGTGCAGGATGGTGGCCATGAATGTGACGCACAAATGGAAAAGGTTGAAATCCCTTAGTTTGCTCAGGTCAAATGGATTCAGGAAACTCTCGCCTGGCGCACGGTCCATCATAACAGGCAGAATCTCATTGCTCCAAGACAATTTGCACATGATATAGATGATGAAGATTGCAAGAATCGGATAGCAGAACATGCCCTGGACAGCATCCGTGATGACAAGGATAAGCGTACCGCCCATGCATATAAGCGAGATTGCTATGGTAAGGAAGAAGAAGCAAAGGAAGACAAAGGTGTTGATATGCAGCCCCAGGAAATTGAAGTGGCTGGGCAGATTCCAGAAGTAGATGAAGAAGCGTGCGGCAATGGCGGGCATGATCATGTTCGCCAGCATTTCAGCCACCGAACGCAAACCTGACGCGAATATGCGGACGCCTCGGCTGTAGCGCATTTCCAGGAACTGGCCCAGGCTCAATGCGCGTGTTTCCCTGAAACGGTATGTGAAGAAGCCCATCAGGCTCATGAAAATGCCCAATGGCGTCATGATGGACGACCAGAACGCCAGCGCGAAGCCTGTTCGGTAGTGTATCTCGATGTAGGACACCATTCCTATGATTGACAATGCGTTCGCCACATCGCCCACGCACAGCACATATCTGCCGCACACTCTGCCCGCCGCCAGGAAGTCGGCCACGCCTCTTACAAAACGCATACAGTAAATGCCCACGCAATAGACGAAGATAATGGGCACGACAACAATCAGCCAATCAAACCAAGACACAATGAACTCCCTTTGTTAAATCTAGACTTAAAACAAAAATTTCGCCTTATTTTATAAGCATAACTGCGATATTTCAAACAACTATCGTCATTTTTTTGATTTTTGATGTATTTTCTTGCAGAATTATGCTTGCCAATTATAATTAGGCGCTTTTAAAATCAATACTAAAACAGGAATGGAGAAATATGAGCGCACCCATAGACCACACATTGGAAGAACACAGGGACTACCTTTACCAGATTGTCAGGTTGAAGTTATTTTTCCTGCACAATTGTCTGAGGGAACATCCAGAAGAGACATTCAAGTCCGTCTTAAGAAGGAGGGTGGACATCTATAGGAAATGCGATGAAAATCCAGGCGCCCTCAATCCCGTAGAACTGCATTTCGACGAGGCTCCTTGGCTGAAACTGGAAAATGCGGCTGAAGCCATCTACAATGACTGCAAGGACGACTGCGCTGCCTTCGAGGAACAGGCATTCCAGGTATTCAAGCCCTCGCTTGACGCTCGCTGCGAAAGGGACTACCTAGACGATTCAGTACAGAAGGCATACCTATCCTGTGGATGCGGCAGCCTCAAGCACGAAGACCGCCTCATTGACCTCGAAAACAAGACTGTGACTTTTCACATTGCGAACATGGTCTCCCCAAAATCAATCTTCACAGACAAGGATTACCTGCCCCATTGCTTCCTGACAATGCTGGACGCAGTGGAGCAAAAACTGGGCGCAAAGCAAATCCGCACCAGCACCTGGCTCAACCAGAACCCAAAATGGCTGACGCTTTTCCCGCAAGAATGGTTTGACAATATGCAGCCGCCAAATGAAGACGTGATGTGGCATTATGGCTTCTGGGGACAGTTCATCTCCGCACGCCACACCTTCAACGCAAAACACGCCGCGATCCTGCGCCAGACAGGCAGGCTCCCCTTCTATCCGCGAGCCTCAATCTGCACAGTTGCCGCAATG
>JAFSTJ010000210.1 GCA_017450525.1 Victivallales bacterium
AGGGGAAGCCTGATTTTCCTGGAAAACCTGTTCTTCCTGCTGAAGGAGAACAATCTGTATGACAGTGCCACCATAGTGGTGACTGGCGACCATACGGAAGACTACCAGCCCGAGGTAGCCACGCTTGTCAAAGCCCCAGGCACCATAAAGGACAACATGGACTTTGACAACACTTCATACGTGTTGGCGGACATGCCTGGCATCATACAGAAATTGCGCGGGAAACCACAGGAATCTTTAGCCAAAACACGGAAGCGCGAAATATCGTCAACCAACTGACCTCATCATTCAGGGAGCCAGGGGGCTTTTGAAAGAGACGACAAGCCATACCCCCTAGTACTTAATTGATTTAATTCGGATACACATTGCATTGGAGTTTTGGAGATGTTTTTTTGCGAATGGCGACGCGCATACCCTCGTATGTAAGGAGCCATTCACGGAAAAGCAGCCCAAAAGAACAGTGCAGATGTATTCGAATTAAATCAATTAAGTACTAGGCTTAATAGTCACTCCAGATTTTTGAGGATATTTTCCTTGCTGGGACCGTCATAGAAATCAAGCTCCTCCCTTATCTCCTTGATACGTCTTTCAATGCCTGGCTTGTTTTCTTTCTGAGCCCACTTCAATTGCGCCAGCTGCATGCGCAGCAGCATCTCCTTCAGTTCATTGGGAGTGTCCTCTGAAAAGTAATTTCCACGCAGCAGCGTAATCAAGCGTTCCCTCTCCCTGATGTACTCCACATGAAGCTGCTTCTGCCGCAGCACATCAATATAGGTGCTTCTGAATGCAACCGCCACCTTCACAGCCTCTGGAATATTGTGGAACGTCATCAGCAAACGCTCGGACACATCCGTCGCCAGCACACTCTTTTCATCATCAATGGTTGTGACGCCCCTCTTCAGCATCCTCTCGAACAAGGTGAGAAAAGCCACGGCATACTCGGGCTGTTCTGGATTCCTTGCCGTCAAATCCGTCAGTATCTGCAATGCCTGGACTTTTGTTTTTCTAAGATCCAGGCGTTCCAGTTTGTCGCCATATTCATCCAAAAGCTTGGCATACTGGAAACGCAGGGTTGGGTTGTCTGGCGCCTCATCCAGCAAGCCCTCTAAATAATCAAAAGCCTTGCCTCTATCACATTTTCCATAATCGGCCTCGGCAAGTGCCTTCATTGCAAGAAAAGCCTCCAGTCTCTCTGACAAGACACTGGAAGCAGCGTATTTCTCCAATACACGTGCCTGCAAGGCATTGGCTTCTTCCAAACGCCCCGTGCCCCGCATGATGGAAGCCAGGCTGTTCATCACGTCAGGCGTCTCCCCCTGGGCAAGCATATTGCGGAAGGCATTCTCGGCCAAATCCAAATCATGCGTCCGCATGGAATGGCTGCCTATGACACGCCAGGCCTTCATCATCTTTTCAGATGATTGTTCTCCTTGCTCCAGGGAGAACTGGTAATAGGGAAGCAACAAGCTCAACAGCTTGCTCATGCTCGTCGATGGAGGGCGTTCTTCAACAAACGAAAACACTTTTTGCAGTGCCAGCTCTGCATTTTCGGCATTTTCACGGGACTTCTCCAAGGCATTTCGCGTGTTACAATACCCCACTATCAATGACAGCACCAAAAAGACGCTTGCCATGCAAGCGGCAAACACGGCAAATGCCAGTGCGGGATTGCGCCTTGCCCACAATGCCATTCGCTTTGCCAGATTGGGCCGTGCGGCATTCACGGGCCTGTTTTCCAGAAAGTTCCGCAAATCATCCGCCATGGCATCCAACGTGAGATATCTCTCATCTGGATTCTTCGACAAGCTCTTAGCGATTATTGCCTTGAGTTCAAGGGAGTTGCATGCAAGCGGCGGGATTTCTCCATTGAGAATCTTGCTTTTCAGTTCACCCAAAGAAGGCGCATGAAATGCAGCTTCTTCATTGACCATTTCCAACAGTGTAAGCCCCAAAGCGTATTGGTCGCTGGAAGTCGTGCAAGTTCCGTCCCGCACTCTTTCTGGAGCCATATATCGCAACGTGCCGCCCGTGAATGGCTGTCGCTCGTCGATTCCATTCAGTATTGACGCCAGCCCGAAGTCGCTTATATGCACATGTCCTTCCTGGTCCAGCAGGATGTTTCCAGGCTTGACGTCCCTATGCAGGATACCGCATCGGTGTGCGTATGCCAGAGCCTCCGCCGCTTGCAGACCGATTTGGGCGATTTGCCGCAAGTCATTGAAACACATACAGTCAAGCCCAGAGCCATGGATGAGCTCCATAGCATAGAAGCACAGACCATTGCCGCCGCGCCCCGCACTATAGACCTGCACTATCCCTGGGTGGTATAGATGCGCAATCATCTTCGCCTCATTCTCAAACTGCTCTATATCCTCTTGGGAAAGAGTAGATTCTGACAGCAATGTCTTGATTGCGACATGCCTGTTCAATGAAAGCTGAACGGCTTCATACACACAGCCCATTCCGCCGCTGCCAATCTTGCGCAGTATGTGAAAGCCCTCCTGGTCGAAATCTGGCATGGGCTGTTCATCTTCATGGGAGTGGCCTGTGTCGGCCATAGTCTCAACATCCGCCACAAGTGGCAGCAACCCATTAAGTTCTGCCTCGTGTTCTGGATATTGTTTTGCATATTCTGCTATCTGCTGCACTTTTCCCTGGCGGCGCAGCTCTATATACTCTTCAATGATTTCATCCAGAGTCTTGTTCATTGCCTAAACTCAGATAACTGTTCCAATTTTTCCTTGAGACGCTGCAATGCCCTGACATATCTTATACTTGCCGCCTTCTGTTCCAGATTCAGTATTTGCGCGCACTCGGTGTTGGTCATTCCATCAAAGTTCCTGAGCTGAATGATTTGCCTGTCATTTTCAGGCAAAGCGTCAATTGCCTGACGCACAAGAGCATAGCGTTCCTCTCTTCCGATTTTTGATGCAGGCGAGGTGATGCTGTCAGCCAGCATGTTCCAGTTGAGCTGTGCTTCAGTCTGCGTGCCAGGAGAATCGTTTATCTCGACCTCCGCGTATGCATTGCGCTTCTGGGCGAGCAGATTTCTCCGTATCTGGTCAGTCACAGTCTGAAGCAATATCTTCCTCAGCTTCATATATGGCGGGACTTCAGGGTTGCTCTCCAAAAACTCAATCCTGTCCATGGCGGCCACCTGCGCCATTTGCAAGACATCCTCCTCCCCCATCCGTCGTTGCATCACGGAAGGGATGTTCCTTTTTGCAAGACGCAGGAGCTGCCCCTTGTATTCCTCAAACAAGTGGGCCCACTTTTCCTTGCACTCTTCCAATTCCATAAGCCGCGCCCTGCTCTTCCTATTGCTGATTGTTTCTTCTGCGTTGGTTGCTCCCGCCATTACCGCCATTTCTCCCATTTCCCCCTTGTGACGGTCTATAGTCATTCCTTTCCCCTTGCCCGCCAGGACTGGAATATCCCTTCTGCGGCGCATTGCCATCCTGCCTGTCACCACGTCCACCTGGACGCGAGTAGCCGCCCTGTTGGGGAGCATTGCCATCCTGCCTGTCGCCACGCACGCCTGGCCTTGAATAACCTTTGGGAAGCGGCTTGGGGCGGTCAGGCCTCAAGTCCGATTTCAGGCAGAAACTGGCCAGCGGCTTGTAACCGCGTTCAGCCATCAGTGCATCCCATGCGGCGGGCAAATGTATTTTTACGGTGGCGGAGCCGCCTCCAGGCAGACACAGTTCCTTGTTGCGAGTCGGGTCGCCCGTGACAAGGAAGATGCTCTTGCCCTCCTGCATGGTAGGCACGGTCTCAATGGTCTTCGCGCCAGTCCATTCGAGCCAGGGCGGCGTTGCGGTCGTGGACGCCTGCTCCTCCTGGGCGATTCTCGCCTGGTGGCGCGCAAGGGAGGCCTTCCCGCCATCGAAGGAGCTGCCTGGGTTCCCCCAGTAGTTGGCGAACGCCCTCTGCGCAAGCGGGACACGCGCGGTATCCAACAGAGCCTTTTCCAATGCATCCTTCGAGGAGTAAGCGGTGGCAAGTGCCTTCGCCACATCAGGGGTCAGCAGGAAGGTGCGATAGACGCATGGCATCCCGCTGCCAACCGCCATCTGCTGCTTCTCAACAGCGTCCCAGGCTATCATGTCCTTGATTTTCACGGCATCGGATGTGGCGGGAACAAGGTTATTACCCCAGTTGATGGCGGATGCTGCGGAGAGCGTCGATTCGTTCAGCCCAAAGCCCCGCTGCATGTGGTAGGGCTTCCAGCCGACGGACAGTGCGGCCTTGTCGTCCTCCACAAGGCACCAAGGCGTCAGATAGCCAAATGTCCCCATGCGGTTCTCCTTGACCCTGTAGCCGCCGAGGTTGAGCAGCGCAAGGCTGATGAAGCGCCCAAGCACGGCGTTCTTCGGCTCGGAGATTTCGCCCTGGCCGCTGTCCAGCCCCAGCTGGCGGGCGACAGGGCCATTCAGCCAGCAGTATGGCGTCCATGCGTGGGTAGAGACCAGCGTGCGGCGGAAGTTTCCGTCTTTCATTGCTTCGGCAAAGGCCAATAGGACAGGCATGAACTCGGGCGGGCAGCCAGCCATCACGCCGTTCACAGCCACATGCCGCACCGTGACCGAACGCTGCGCAGGTGGAATTGCGCCGATTACATAGTCGGGCTTCATGTCGGTGAACTTCAAAAACTCCGCAACGGCCTTCGCCGTCGGGGGAATGATGGGCAAGCCGTCCGTCCAGCCTGAATCGCGGAAAATGCTCTGGATTTCCTCGAAGGAGCCAGAGAGGTCGATGGCTGTGCTGTCTGCATTATTGGAGGTACTCTCCTCTTGCCGCAACGGTTCAGTCAATGCCTTTTTAATCTGTGGCCAGAGAACCTTGCGGGTGTTATGCAGTAGCTCCTCCCGTGTATGGGATGCGAAGGAGCCAGGGTATTCGGCGACGCGCAGGATGCCGATGCCCGCCGTGGCTGCGGTCGATTTTGCCTGCTTCACGAAGCCTGGGGCGGCAATCATCACAGATGGGATGCCCAGAACCTCCGCCGCGATGCAGCTTCCAGCTTCCTTTGGAGTGCAGAGACCACAGCCGCCATTTCCAGAAATGACCGCATCCACGCGGTACTCCTTCAACCGCCGCTGGAACTCGTCCTTCTCCTTGCGCACGACTCCCGGGCGCGGATATGGTCCTGCCGACCCAATTTCACTAAGGAGATAAACCTTGGCAGTTGGATATTCCGCCAGAATCAGCCGCTTCAGTTCAGGATGCGTTATGGAGGCCATGAAGCTTCCGCCGACCAACGCAATGGTCTTGCCGTTCAGCGTATTCAGACGTGCCTTCTGGGGCAGCGCCTCCACCTTGACTTCCGCGACGGGCGAGAGGCAGATGTAGTCAGGCACGGTTGATGTCTCCGCTTTGCTGGCTGTCTGCGAAGATGGGA
>JAFSTJ010000211.1 GCA_017450525.1 Victivallales bacterium
CAAGGCATATTTTGCCATCTGGGAGAAGGTTTGGACGTATCGGATACCTGAAACGCCCTGGTTCAAGAACCGTGCCAAGGCAGAGATACCTTTCCTGCAGAGGAAGGACGCCACCTATCTTGACGCACTGCGCTATGATGATGTTAAGGACGCCATGGACTTGCTCCAGAAGTGCATTGAGAATGCCCCCGAAGGCAAGGAGAAGATTCGCGCACAGTTCTTCATGGACTATTTTGCCATGGCGGCGGACAAGTTTTTCCTGCCTTACCTAAATTGCTCGCATCTGGCTGAGGAGTTGAAGAAGCGCGATGTGAAGGGCATGGAGGTCTGCCGCTACAATTTTGACAAAGGTTGTGACCCATGGGTGCCATGGCAGCAGGACAGGCATACGGCCGTGCTGAAATTCAACAAAGAAGAAGGGCACAATGCACCTGGCTCCCTGGAACTGAACATCGCAAAATCTTTGCCTACTGGAATGGTGTACTACAAGCGACCCTTGGATTTTGAACTCAAGGCAGGCAAATGCTACCGCATATCCGTATGGTGCAAGGGAAAGGGGATTGAGAAGGCTGGAGACGGCAGCGCCTCAATGGTCCTGTACTTCCCACTGAAGGGTGGTGGCGTATTGGGACGCGGGCCAAATTCTGGCGGTGGACTGTCTGTAAGGACCACGCTGGCTGATGAGAATATGCTCTTTGATGGCTGGAAGAAAATGGAACTGTATGTATCGGTTCCAAAGACCGCTTGGGACATTGTGGCTGGCATTGACTGCCAACTTGAGGCCACGGTGCGTCCCGCAAATGGCGCCATCCTCTACGATGACTTCCTAGTTGAGGAACTGGATATGGGAGACTTCAAGCCATACCAGGAATTCGGCAAGGAGAGAAAGCAGAAGAAGGACGAGGGCTTTGTGGATGCGGAAACAGGCGAAAGGTTGGGGCCTGAACTGATTATGGACGGTGACATGGAGGCTTCTGACTTGGATGTGTGGCTGGATTCTTACTCTCCAAAACTAAAGGAGAAGTCGAGGGATGTGTTCCATTCAGGCAAGCAGTCATTGCACATAGTTTCTGATTCTGGTGGCGATGGCGTGTTGCAGATAATACGGCCTGTTGTTTTGAGTGAACTGTTCTACAAGCCTTTGCCGAAAATGAAGGTTGGTGCCACCTACCGTTTGCAACTGTGGGTGAAAAACGCAGCCAAGGACGGCTACAATGACCTACGCCTTTCAACGACTGGACTAAAGCACCCATTGAAGACAGATGACGGGGAATGGCATTTTGTCAGGCAATATGTGAAGTATGTGAATCCCATCTCCACTGATTTCCTCTGCATTGGATATGGCAGCGAAAAATCCGATGTATATGTAGATGACATCTCATTGCGTGAGGTTCTTGAGTAAGCGGGGGTAAGCAATATGAAGGTAATAGTTTGTGTAGTTTGTGCGTTGTTGTCATTCCTGGCTTACGGCGTGGAGAAAATGACTCTGGTGTCCAATGGCAAGGCATGTTTCAGGGTTGTCGTGCCTGACAAGGCAGATTGGCCCACAAAACTGGCTGGGGAGGACATAGTGCGCTGCGTGAAGGAGGCCACTGGCGCCAAAGCCAAGATGGTGGCTGAAAGCAAGTTGCCAGAGGAAAAGGAGGATTTGATCAACCTGTATGTCGGTCTTGGCAAATACACGGCTGCCTTCCTGGATGCGATGCCGAATCCATACGGATACCTGATTGACTATCCAGACACGAAGACGATAATCATTACTGGAAGATTCCTGGTGGAGTTCAACTACAATACGCTGGATGGCGTGACTTATTTTCTGGAACGGGAGTTGGGCGTGTACAACCTGATGCCAGGTGAGCTGGGCATTGTGATACCAAAACACCAGGGGGACTGGCAAGTAAAGTGCCAGAAGGTTGTCAGGATACCCTCCTTGTTCGCCCGCACCTTTTCCGGAGTGCACGGCGCCTGCTATACGAAGCAGGAAAAATTCAAGCAGACGGACTGCATAAACTGGTGCAGACGCAGTGGGATGACGGTATCCCTTGTCTTGAACGTGGTGCACAATGTGGGAAATCTGATTGATCCAGACAAGTACGAGAAGACCCATCCCGAATTCTTCCCGATGATCAATGGCAAGCGCTTTTTCCCGCCTCGGTCGGAATTGCGGGACTGGCGTCTCCGCAATTGGGAGCCATGCTATTCCGCGCCTGGCATTGCAGAGGAGGCCGCCAAGAATGTGATTGAGTTCTTCAGGACGCATCCGAACCATCCCGAATGCTCCCTGTCCGGCAATGATTCAGGCAATATCTGCCAGTGCGAAAGATGCGTGAAACTGAACGCCAAGCTGAAGCCAGGGCAGGAATCCCAGAGCTACTATGAATGGGTCAACAAGGTCGCCAAGATAGTGAAGAAGGAATATCCGAACCGCTATCTGGGAGTGGACAACTACTGGGCGACGCGTGACTTGCCCGAAAATGTGAAATTGGAAGACAATGTGATACTGTCCGTTGCTGAGGATTTCAACTACTATGTGGCTCCCAAATACAGGGCACGATTGGAAAAGAGGCTGA
>JAFSTJ010000212.1 GCA_017450525.1 Victivallales bacterium
AGTCCCATAAGTCCCATAAGTCCCATTAGTCCCGGAGAGGAACTAACTTATTGTCATTGGGCGCCCACATACAAAAAAATGCATTTTGCCTATTGCCAGCAAGTAAGAAAACATTACATTACGCCTATCAAAGAACCTATTGTATTCAAGGGCGCTTCTGCCGTGATTTTGAAATATGCCGAATGATAAAAATACAGATGCTGGTGGCACATCGGAGTTGTTCACCGTAATAGAGATTGGAACTGAGACGATTAAGGTGCTTATTGGTGGCATTGCCTCCGATGCCGAGGACGAGGACTGCCCGAGAATATGCATTTATGGCATGGGCAAGGCTGTCAGCAACAACATGGATGACAGCAACATCCCCCTCCACATACGCAAGGGCGAGATATTTAACATTGACCCCATCCGCAAGCAGATTGAGCTGGCGATACACGAGGCCGAGGTTGATTCAGGCATGGATGTCAGGGACACCAACCTTTACGTGGGCGTGGCGGGGCAGTTTGTGCGTGCCGAGAATGTGGAGGCCGCCGTAAGCGCCAAAAACAAGCAGATCACGCAGGAAGATTTGCTTCGCGCACAGAAAATCGGAATAGAGAAGTGCGTTTCGGAAATCGACGGCGCAAACGAGGTGCTGCATTTGTGCATGCGCTATTTCAAGACGGAGCAGGGCATCACCTACGATGTGAGCAACCAGCTCTCACGCAATGTGCATGCATACATGAAGGCGGCGATTTTCACCAACAAGCCCAGGTACTACACCATCAAGCGCATGATACAGGATGCGACAGACGGAATGGCCCCTGTTTTCCTGTATACTGCCACCGTCCCCACCTACGCAAGGAACGATGTCAACGAGCGGGAGAAGCGCAGCCTTTCAATCGATATTGGTGCGGGCCTGACCTTGTATTCGCTGAATTCCATGCCAGGGCTGATTGAGTTCGGGCATATCCCTGTCGGCTGCAACCACATTGAGAATGATTTGATGCTGGGTCTGGAAATTGATTGGGAGGTGGCTCAGCATCTGGTGCATAGTCTGGATTCCATATATGCCGAACTTGCCTCCGAGGAAGGCAAGCGTACCGTTCGCCTGCGCCACAAGGGCGGGCAGAAGGAGCGCGAGGTCCCAATGGCCAGCATAGTCGCCATTGTGGAAGCGCGTGTCGAGGAGATTTTCCAACTGGTCAAGCGGCGTCTTATGGACAGCGACGTCTTTGACATGATTCATGGCAAGGTCTTTGTTTCAGGTGGCGGCGCCATGTTGCCCAACGTGTGTTCCATCGCCTCCAGGGTGCTGGAACTTCCTGCGGAAATTGCAAAGGCAGGCAGCGAATACCAATGCACAACAGGCGGCGATTTTCTGGAGGATCCACGCTGGATTGTGCCGCTGGGCATGATGAGAATGGCTATCACAGACAACCAGATCAAGAAGCTGCTGAGGAATGACAAGTCAAGCGGCGGCAGTACCCTGGATATTGTGGGGAAGATATTCAAGATTATGACGAATTGGTAGAATATACAATGGCGAACAGCAGTGAAAATACAAGTCAAAGGCAGGCGCCCGTCCTGGTCATTGGATTGGGGCACACGGGTATAAATGCGCTTTGCAGCCTAGCAAAAGCTGGCGTAGGTGAGGATGTACAATGCCTTGCCATGGACGCGGATACTAACGACCTGGAGACTGCGCAGCAGGCTGGAATAAATACATTGCGCTTGGGAGACGAGGCGCAGAATGGCGGCGGCACAGCGGGTGACTGGACTATGGGCAATCTGCTGCTTAGAGACGAGGCGAAAAATATCGCATCATTGCTTGACGGGCGGCGGCTGGTCATTGTGATGGCTGGCCTCGCAGGCGGCATTGGCGGTGCATTGGACGGATTGCTCTCCATAATGGAGAATGACAACGATGTGCCTGTGCTGGCACTTTGCGTCATGCCTTTCCATTTCGAAGGCGCGGAACGTAAAAGGCATGCGGACGAGGTGCTGCCCTCACTTTCCCTTTTCTGCCGCGCAGTCATCCTTGCGCCTAATGACATCATTCTTGCCCAATACAAGGACTGCCCCGCCTCAAAGGCATTGGCACTTGCCTCTAATTTCCTGGCTGAAACCGCAATGGACCTGACCATACCTCTGGCAAAGACAAATCTCTTCAACATGAATCCAGAGATGATTGCCAAGATTTGTGTGGACAGTAATCCCCAGTGCTATATCGCGCGGGCAACATGCAATTCTGAAAAGATAGCGGAAATATGCGAAAACATTGCGGAAAATCCACTTTTCAAACTGCCCAAGTTCATTGACAATGTGGACAGGGCAATTGCGCTGCTACGTGTCAGCGGGGAGTGTACTGAGACTGATCTGGACAATGTGCTTTCCAGCCTGTCGAAAATGCTGCCCAGCGGAATCATGGAGGCCGCCGCATGTGAGGACAATGGCCTGGACTGCAGGATGCGCGTTACATTGCTATTGCACTTCAATGGCAACTTCAGCCAGACTGATAGTGCGTCCCAGGCTTCCAACGCCAGACCTTCCAGGAGCAGGCGCAGCAAGGGAACGGCAGAGCACCAGCTGGAATTCTCATACGATGCCTGCGACAGCCTGGGCATCTTCCACGAAGACCCACAACCCGCCAACAAGGACGAATGGCTGGACAGGCCAACTTTCGTCAGGCGTGGCATCTCAATAGACAAGGGAGTCAACATAAGCAAATAGAAACGGTCCTGGACGGGACCAGAACGGTTAGTAGAAAAAGGAAGTCATTATGCAGGAGAAATTACAGAACATCACCCGTTTGTCGAACTTGTACGGCGCGGATGCAGATTACGTGATTCTTGGCGGTGGCAACACATCTGTCAAGAACGAGGACAGTCTTTACATAAAGCCCAGCGGCGTGGCACTTGCCACGATAATGCCCGAAAACTTTGTCAAGGTCAACCGTGCGAAACTGCGGGAACTGTTTGACATCAAGGGCAAACCCTGTGAGCCAGCAACTGAGAACCTGGTGAAGGCATACATCGAGAATGCAGTCGAACCCGCTGGCAGCGGCAGGCCCTCCATCGAGACACCTCTCCACGAGGTGTTCAAGTGGACATATATCGTGCACCTGCACCCCACATTCATCAACGGCATGACCTGCGCCAAGAACGGCAAGGCAATTTGCGCTGAACTTTTCCCCGATGCACCCTGGATGCAATACGAGGCACCTGGATTTGCCCTGGCGCTTGCCGCAAAGAAGCTACTCTCCGATTATCAGGCAGCCAAGGGTGAACAGCCCCATGTGTTCTTCATCCAGAACCACGGCGTGTTCGTGGGTGCAGATTCACCAGAGGAAATCCAGGCAATATACAACGATATGACCGCAAAGCTGAAGGCCAAGTACCAGGCGGCAGGTCTGCTTGGCAAGCTGGTCAAGGTCAGCACCGCTTGTGACAAGGAAACATTGGCGGCATTGCCGGCCCTTCGTACATTGCTGGCCCCTGATACTGATTCCAGGGCGGTGGTCATGTTCGCTGGCGCGGCAAATGCGACACAGGGACCATTGATGCCCGACCAGATCGTGTATTCCAAGAGTTTTGCTTACGTGGGCGAGGCGAATAGCGCCAGTATCCAGGACTTCATCGCCAAGAAGGGATACATTCCACGCATAGTGGAGCTTCCTGGCAAGGGCGTTGTCGCCGTAGCACCAACACTTAAGGACGCCAAGGCAGCCGCGCTTGCATGGGAAAACGCCCGCAATGTTGAAATACTGGCGGAGGCATTTGGCGGTGCAAACTATCTGACAGAAGAACAGTATGGCTACATCGAGAACTGCGAAGGCGAGGCATATCGCCGCAAGATCGCCGCAAAGGCGACTGCTGGACGCCTCAACAACAGGATTTGCGTGGTAACTGGTGGCGCACAGGGCTTCGGCCTGGGCATTGCTGAATATCTTGCGGCCAATGGCGGCATCCTGGTGATTGCCGATATGAACGTGGAAGGCGCCGCAGCCGCAGCCAAGGGACTTTGCGACAAATTCGGCGCGGACAGGGCAATCTCCGTGGCAGTTAACATCTCCGACGAGGAATCCGTGGAGGCAATGGTGGACGATATTACACGCCAGGTGGGCGGCATCGACCTGCTGGTGGCGAACGCTGGCGTTGTCCGCGCTGGTTCCGTGATGGAAATCTCCAAGAAGGACTGGGACTTCGTCACCAACATCAACTACACGGGATACTTCCTGTGCTGCAAGTATGTCTCCAGAGTCATGGCTGCACAGATTGTGGACGGCGAGGGACTGTGGTCGGACATCGTCCAGGTCAATTCCAAGAGCGGTCTGGAAGGCAGCAACAAGAATGGCGCATACGCTGGTTCCAAGTTCGGCACCATCGGCCTTACCCAGAGTTTTGCCAAGGAATTGGTGACGAGCTGCATCAAGGTCAACAGCGTCTGCCCTGGCAACTTCTACGATGGTCCACTATGGAGTGACCCTGTTAAGGGTCTGTTCGTGCAGTATTTGCAGGCTGGCAAGGTTCCTGGTGCAAAGACCGTCCAGGATGTCAGACGTTTCTATGAGGACAAGGTGCCAATGCGCCGCGGCTGCACACCGCCCGATGTGGCAAAGGCAATCATGTACTGCGTGGAGCAGAACTACGAAACAGGGCAGGCCATCCCAGTTACAGGCGGCCAGGTCATGCTGCACTAACAACACAGAGGCGCCTTTTTATCGCAGAGGCGCCTCTTTAACGCAAAGACGCAGAGGCGCAGAGTTTTTTTAGGACTAATTTATTAGGGCTAATTGGACCTAATGAAGAAATGGTGAAACAAAGTGTTTCGCTGTCCTAATTTTGGTTAAAAACTTTGCGCCTTTGCGTCTTTGCGTTAAAAAGGCGTCTTTGCGTTATTGGTTTAGTGATATTTTGATGAAGCGGCCCAGTTGAAGTGTGAAGGATGGCTGGGTGTTTTCAGAAGAGGAGCTGTCTTCGCCTGAAAGTGCGGCACCTAGTCCCAGGCAGACTGCAAGTGTGTAGGAGCCGCCATAGCTTAGCAGCGGCAAGGGCAGGCCGATTATAGGCAGCAGGCGCATTGTCATCGCCAGGTTTATACCAATATGCGTGAATAGAAGCATTGCGATTCCTGTGCATGACAGGATGTTTGCCTCGTTGTCCTGCATGGCGCCGTTCCAGAGCAGCAGCGCCAGCATAATGGCATATAGCAGGAGTATGGGTAGCGCACCGTAGAAGAAGCCCATCTCCTCGCAGATTACCGCGAAAATGAAGTCTGTGGGCGCCACGGTTCTTGGCAGGTAGCCTAGTCCCTTCATGGTGCCTTGCAGGTATCCTTTGCCAGATGAGCCGCCGCTGCTGATTGTCAGCACCGATTGTCTTTCGTTCCAGTCGCCATTTTTGTCCAGGTATCCCTTGATGCGCCTTACATGATAGTCCCTTAGAAAATGTGTGTCCTGGGACAATGCCGTCAATATTTTGTTTGCCTGTTTGCTGCCTTGTTCAGACCTTAACCAAAGCAGGCTTCCGCACCAGAGCACGATAATCGCCAATGTGGCAAGGATTGTGAATTGGAAGATGCGTTTCCCAGGCAGGTGCATCAGGCACATAGTTGCCACAGGCGGGAGCATGGAGAAGGCACTTCCATAAG
>JAFSTJ010000015.1 GCA_017450525.1 Victivallales bacterium
AACACAGAGTTTCTTTTTATCGCAACGCTATATTCAAGGAACAGAGCAAATTAAAATCAACAACTGCCTATTGACATGAAAGATTTTTTTGCTAGAATTTGCAATATCACTATAGAAGCAACTACAAACACATAAAAAAGGAGATTTCCCAATGAAAAAGCATTTCACATTAATCGAATTACTGGTAGTCATCGCCATCATTGCAATTCTCGCCGCCATGCTGTTGCCCGCATTGAGCAAAGCACGTGCCAAGGCACGTACAACTTCCTGTACAAACAACATGAAGCAGATGGGAACATGCGCTGCATTGTATGGCAGCGAATACGATGATTTCTATCCAATCTATTTTTCGGACGGTGGTGTAGCCCATTACACTTGGTGCACCTTGCTTGCGGGAACACAGATGTCCCCCAGCTTCCTTGCTTGCCCATCATGGGCCATTGAAGAAAACGACGATACAGTAATAGCTGTCTCCAAAAGAGCCGTGCCCAATTTTACAGAATGCGCCAACACAATTTGGTACTATACAATGTATGGATTCAATCCTGATTTGAGACGTACTTCACCAGTCAGTCTTAATGTTTGGAGTAATAAACTACATCTCTGGCCGTTCAATTGATGCCAGAAATCCATCTGCACTGCTGATTATAAGCGAGAATTTCAACGGCGGATTGAGAAGGCGCGGCTATTTCCAGATGTCCCGCAGTTTTTCCACTGCTACCGCAGGCAATGTTGATTTGCGCCATGAGGGCGGAGCAAACATCCTGTTTGGTGATTTCCATGTGGAACTATATAAAACACATATTCAGGTGGACAAGATGGAGCAGAGCGCAACCTTGAACGCATACTTGTCACCTTTGTTCAACAGCTCGCTAAACGAAAAACTCTGGTGGATGCCTTCAAAGTAAGACTTAAATAAAATCTAATCAATTGGTTCAATAATACACTTTATGTGATAAAAGCAAAGCGGGACGCAGCCTATGGTTGCGCCCCGCTTTGCTTTTACATCAAGTGTGAAAACTGCGTGAAAAAATCAGGATAAGACTTTGCCACGCAGCCAGGGTTGTCAATGACTATGGGCTCACGGCAGATGGCGGCTAGCGTTGTCGCCGCCATTGCAATGCGGTGGTCATTGTACGTGGCAATTTCCACGCCGCCTTTGAGCAAAGTGCCCTGTCCCATAACCTCAAAACTATGCGCCTGCAAGTTGCATGGCACATCCAGGCGCGACAACACATCCGCCATTGCCGCCAGCCTGTCTGATTCCTTGATACGCAGTCTTTCAACACCAATAAAACGCGTGGTGCAATTTCTGCTGGCCGCCAATGCTGCCAGGGCTGGAAATAGATCAGGACATTGTGAAACATCAATAACTCCACCATTCCGCCTTGCCAAGTCCAGCATCACCCTGTCTGGCTGCTTGGATGCTTGATTCATTTCAGGCAATTCAATCTGGCACCCCATCTCATTCATCGCCAGCCAAAATGCGGCGGACGACCAGTCACGTTCAGGCAAAGCATTGCGCTGCAAAATGTATTTCTGCCCGCCTTGCACCACAAAATCCTCAGGTGTCTCAACAATGGAAATGCCGTATTGCTTCAGCACATCAATAGTCATGTCCACATAGCCCCGCGACTGTAAAATGCCATTGCAATGTATGACGCTATCGCCTTGAAGCAAAGGCAGCGCAAATAGCAGTCCCGTGATTATCTGCGAGGACACGTCTCCTGGCACCACATATTTGCCTGGTCTCAAAGTGCCCTCCAATTCCAGAGGAAAAACTGCCTCAGCCTGTACTCCATTGGGTCGCAGCAAATCCAGAAATGGCTGCAATGGGCGCTTTGGCAGGCGCCCACCTGCCAGCATTGTGGCATGACTTGCCAGCACAGACGCAATGGGCAGCATGAAACGCAGAGTCGAGCCACTTTCACCGCAATCCAGCACTGGCGATGCTGATGAGCGAAGTTCCTTCAGGCAACGCTGTGTGGCTGAAACATCCTCGCATGCATCATCAAAACTGCGCGTGAACATATCTCCGCCAGCCAGATAATCTGCTATCAAAAGACGATGCAAATGGGACTTGGACAGTGGCACGCTTACACGCCCTTTGCGCCTGCCTGGCATTATTGTTATGGATTCCATTTTGGATTTTCCTTTTATGTTGGTGCCGAAGCGGCACCAACTCAGGTTGAAATATGTTTATAGGTCAATCACCGCCAGGCGAACATCGCCCCATCCGCATGGCAATGCGAATGTAACGGAATTGCCCTGGCGTTTTTTGTCCCCTCGCATTATTGCCTTAAGGCCATCAAAGGAAAGGCCGTCAGGCAATTCTGTTGGAAGGCCAGCCTCTTTGAACTTGTCAGCCAGTTCGCCAGGCCATTCCTTTGAGGCATAGCCAAGCTTACAGGCAAGACGCGCCTCCTCCACACATCCAATGGCGACAGCCTCGCCATGGGACAGGCTGTATTTCATTGCCAATTCAACAGCATGGCCTACGGTATGTCCGCAATTCAGCATCATCCGCCTCCCATTTGTCTCAAATGGGTCTTCCTTAACGACAGCCAGCTTCACAGAAAGGTTTTCCGCAATCTCTTTTGCAGTCGGGATTGAGCTGATTGCGATATTCCTGCCATCAATGATCTGATGCTTGATCATCTCGGCCTTGCCCACCTGGAGTTCCTTTTCAGGCAATGTCTCCAGGAAATGCGTGTCAATGACAACCAGCCGCGGCGAATGGAATGCACCAGCCAGATTCTTGCCTTCGGGCAGGTCGCAACCAGTCTTGCCGCCAGACGAAGCATCCACCATGGAGAGCATCGTTGTGGGGAAATTGTACCAGGAAATTCCACGCATCCAAGTTGCGGCAGCAAAGCCAGTCAAGTCACCTGTTACGCCGCCGCCGCATGCCATGACCAAATCTCTACGCCCTATGCCCGCCTCAGCAAAGCAATGCCACAGGTTCATAACAGTCTGCGGCGTCTTGTTAACTTCGCCAGAAAGTATCACGCCCAGTGCCTTTTTGGAGAGTTCTGGATAAAGTGAGGACACATTGCCATCAAATACCGTACGCTCTGGCCTAAGGAAGCATTCAGCAATGCCAGTGCCAACCACAATCAATGAATCTGGCAACATGAAGAACGATGCTATGCGATTTGGAAAAGAAGCATAGTGCGGTGCCCGCTCACGAGCCTTGTCTCCAAGCGGACGGCTCCCAGCCTGGCTGGCAATGCGTTTGGCAAGTTCCTCGGGAGAAGGCGCCTCCAGGCAGAAAACAATACCCGCTTCCTCGCATGCATTGCGGTTCTCCTCGCGCAATAGCGTTCCGCCACCGAGAGCCACTATGCCAGGATTCTGTTTGTTAACCTTAATGCAATCCTGAAGCACACTGGATTCCAGGTCACGAAAATATGCCTCACCCTCTGCCGCGAATATTTCGGGGATCGAGCGCCCTGCCCTTTCTGCAATCCAGGCATCCGTGTCGAAAACCTTTCTGCCAGTGGTCTCGCCCAATGCCTTCGCCAATGTGGATTTGCCGCTTGCAGGTGGCCCGTATAAAAAGATCGTCCTGTTTGTTTTCATTGTTCAGCCTCGTTATTTGTGTGAAGTGGACTGTGGACAGTGGACTGAGGGGAAAAGCATGGGCGTCTCGCCCTTGTCAACTGTGAGCATTGGATACGCGTAGCGACAGCCCCGCGTTCCTCCCCGCAGTTTTCACTGCGGGCACCGCCCCCACCACCACTGTCCACTGTCCACTGTCCACTAGAACCTCGCATAAAGGCGACGCTGCTCCTTTGCCTGCTCAATGAGCATGGTCATGCCGCTATGCACACGGCAACCAGCCTTCTGGGCACGTTGCATCACTGGCGTCACATCTGGCACATAAACCAGATCATACAGTGCCTCGCTGCCTTTGAACTGGTAGAATGGTATCGGGTCGTCAGCAGGGGAACTAGCCTTGAGCCCAACGGATGTGGCCTGTATAATTATGTCAGCATACTCCTGCAACAATGGCAGGCTCTCCTCCGACAGTGGTGCCGCCTTGAAGCCATATTTTGCAGCAAGGGCCTGTGCCTTCTCTAGTGTCTTGTTGAAGATGCATGCCTCGGCACCCTGCTTGTAGATGGCGTATGCCACTGCGCGGGAAGCACCGCCCGCACCCAAGATCGCCACCTTACGGCCTGCGATACTGTCCACCTGCAAAAAGTCCAGCAATGCGGCTGTGAGGCCAGCGGCATCGGTATTGTAGCCATGCCATCCCATTGGCCCGCGCACCACTGTATTCACAGCCCCGATGCTCTGGGCCGTCTCGTCTATCACAGACATGAACGGCATGATGTTCTCCTTGTGGGGAATGGTGACTGCCATTCCCCTTACACCAAGGACCTGCGCACATTCAATCGCCTCAGCCGCCGTTTCAGCCTGAATGGGAACCATGACAGCGTCCTTTGCCTCCGCAAAGAATGCGCTGTTGTTCAATTCAGGGCTGGCGGTATGTCCCAAAGGCCAGCCGGTTACGGCATACAGTTCGGTTCTGGAAGTCAGCGACCTAAAGCGGTACGTCCTAACCAGAGTTTCAGGCGTGAAATGCCCGATTGCACTCATGTTGGCAATACTATGAGCTGGCGAGGTAAAACTCAGCATGGAATGTGTGCGAGATGCCAGGATACGGGATGCCCCGCCCATTGCACCCATGGCGCAAAGTATATGCGGGAATCCCGTAAAGTCAGCGGTTTCACGGAACAACTGCGCCAAATCAGAGCAATGAGGCGTGGCAAATGCCAGCTTGGGAATGTCATCGGAAGTACCCTTCAATGCCTGGCACTGCGCCACCACATTCTTGATGGGGCCGTCAAATGAATGCTGGCTGCGTATGATGCGTGTGCCACGGCTTCGCGCCAATTCTTCCAGTTGCGGGATGCGGAAGTCTCCCTCGAAATCCACAAATGCAAATGGGACTGGCGCTTCAGAAAGCAGCCTTTGGAACAGGGCTATACGCTGTTTATCATCACCCTTCCATGCACCGCCGTCTGCATTTCGCCTGATAGTCAAAATAATAGGCATTTTGGCCTTCTGCGGGAACAAATGAGCATTGTCCAATTCCGCCTTTTCCAGACAGTCCACACGCAGTTCAGCCATATCCACAAATGGACGGCTTGCTGCCAGGTCTGCATAGTCCTGCTGCAAGGTGGCATTTGTCAGTGTCAGGCAGATGCGAGGCGTCTGCGCCTCTACTGCCAGCATTGCATCCGCCAAGGTGAATGCCACCAGTGCTTCCGCAACGGGAATTGCACGCCTTGCAATGCAGGGATCGTGCCGCCCCTGTACCTGTATTTTTGCGGGCTGGCCAGTTGCCAAATCCACACTGTCCTGCTCCAGAAAAATGGAAGGCGTCGGCTTCATGGCCAACCTCACCACCAAAGGCATGCCAGTTGTCATGCCGCCCAGAAGCCCACCGTGATTGTTGCCTTTAGTGGCAATGCCCTCTTGAGTTGAAACAAATGCGTCGTTATTCTGACTGCCGCGCATGGACGCAGAAGCAAAGCCTGCGCCGAATTCAACGCCCTTGACGCCTGGTATTCCAAACAGCGCCGAGGCCAGGCTGCCTTCCAGCCCCTGGAACATGGATCCACCCAGCCCTGCTGGCAGACCAGTGGCGGTAACCTCGATTATGCCGCCTACGCTGTCGCCCGCCGCCTTTGCATCAAGTATGCTTTGCTCAAAGCCATCCGCTTTGCCAGCATCAGCAACCAACCTGCCTTGTATTTGCACATTTCGTTTAGCAAGCCATTGCAGGCATATTCCTCCTGCGATGCACATAGGCGCGGTCATGCGCCCTGAATTGGCACCGCCGCCAGTGGGGATGCGCCCCATCTGCACCCACTGTGGATAATCAGCATGGCCTGGACGCGGCACAGTCCTCTCCTGCCCATAATCCTGGGGACGTGTGTCTGAATTGCGAATCAGGGCCACGATTTTACTGCCCGTGGTGCGCCCATTGTCCACGCCAGAAATGAATTCCGGCAAATCCGCCTCCTTGCGCTGCGTGGAGAGTTTGTCCCTGCCAGGTGCCCGCCGTTCAAGAAATGCCTGCAATTCCTGTAAATCAAGTTGGACACCGCCTGGGAAATTGCGCAATGACATGCCGATTCCAGGTGCATGCGAGGCACCAAATACATCCAACTTGAGGTAATTGCCAAAGCCCTCGTTGCTCACTGTTTGCTTTGTGGCATTGTGGTTGAAACCATCCTTTGCCTTGCTGGCCGCGCCAGCCGCGATAAACTCCTGCATGAAAGAAGTCTCGCCATTGGCAAGCATGGCGCGGAATGCCTGCATGCGCTCGATGAAGCCATCCAAAACGGGCAGCAGATTGTCCTTATTTGTGGAGAACAACTTCTCCCACACCTGTGGTTGCATGGAGGCGATGCGTGTCATATTTGCATAACTGCCAGCCGCATACGGCCCCGCCTCGCTAGACTGCGGCAACTGCGTATAAGCCGCAGCGATGACATGCCCCAGATGGCTGGTGTATGCAATCATTGCGTCATGGCGTTCAGGCGTGGTGCAAAGAACCTTGCCAAAGCCCAAGCGCCCGAAGAATACTTCCAGAAAATCCAGTGTTGAATGTGGTGTGTCCTCAGAAGGCGTCAATATCATGGAGGCCCCTTTGAAAAGCCCTGCCTCCGAATATGCGAAGCCAGACTTCTCCTTGCCCGCCATTGGATGCCCGCCGACGAATATGCAATCCTTTGGAAGAAGCCTTCCGAGTTCCTTGCAGATGGCCGCCTTCATGCCGCAGGTATCCACGACTATGGTGCCTGGCCTGATGGACTTGCCATATTCAGCCGCCCAACCAGGCAGTGCCTCCTGCGGCAAGGCCAGCAGAATCATGTCACAATCGTCAAGTTCGGGCACGTCCTGCCTGTCAAAGCCACGGCATGAATAGCCTGCCTCCAATGCGGCCTTGTACAAGGAACCGCCAATAAGGCCCATTCCGATTACTGCGACTTTCATATTCAATACCTCATAGATTGACATTTCAACACAGAGCAAGCAACCCTTTTATTCAACTTCGTGCACGCGTACATTGTATGGGTAACATCCCCCACCCACCATCCGCTACTAACATAGCCTCGGAAACCCAGGTCTGCAAGCGGGAAAACAAAGATGTATTCAATACTACACATTTATAGGAAAGTTACTATAAAAATCATTTTTTTAACAGTGGACAGTGGACTGTGGAATGTGGACTGTGGACTGTGGAATGTGGAATGTTCTGTGCGCGGGCATTCTCGCCCGCGTTTAGTAGGGATAGCCCTATCTGCGGCTTTCGCCGCAGACACCCAACATC
>JAFSTJ010000213.1 GCA_017450525.1 Victivallales bacterium
AGCCAGAGGAAATCGCCAACATAGCAGCATTCCTGGCCTCCAGCGAAGCAAGTTATCTGAACGGAGCCATCATCGTGTCCGACGGCGGCATCACCATCAACGGCGACCTCTCCAAAATTTGATGGTGGCCGCGACTATGCAAGACCATTTCTTAACGCAGAGGCGCAAAGACGCAGAGGCACAGAGATTACATTATCCACAGATTTGCACAGATTGACACAGATTTACGTATGGTATGCAGAGGTCCTAAAGGACCGATGATTTCTTGTTTATGCCGCGCAGGCAAAACTAGTTTTGCCTGCGCGGCATAAATGGAAATCTGCGCTGCTTCAGCGCATCTGCATACCATACGATGAATGCAAGAAATGCGGATGCCCCAATTCAAACTTGTTTCTCTGCGTCTCTGCGTCTCTGCGTCTCTGCGTTAAAGAGGGGCTCTGAACAGTTAAAACAAAACAAAGATGTCACATCACACCATGTTCAAGAAGTTTGCATTTATTGTATTTGTCATTTGCGGTGTTTATGCTCATGCGCTGAGCGTCCAGTCCCCTTCTTCGCCCATCACAATTGATGGCAAGCTGGACGAGGCGGCATGGCAGAACGCCACTCGGCATAGCGACTTTGTACGAATGAAATCCCAGGCAGGAAAGCCCATCAAGGACCAGACGGCATTTTCCGTGCTGGCGGACGATGAGGCGGTCTATCTTGGGATATGCTGCTTTGACAGCGACATGGCAAATGTGGCATGGAACGGGAATATATGGGGCAGCGATGCTATTGAAATGTTCATTTCCCCTGTAGGCAATCCCATAGAATACTATCATTTTGGAGTCAGTTGCTCCAATGCAAGATACAATATGTTCTTTGCAGAGGCTGGCACAATACGACCTGACAGCAATTTCGCGCCATTCTGGGAATCTGCCACAAGCAAGGATGACAAGGCATGGTATCTGGAGGTCAGGATTCCGTACTCGGCGTTCTACATGACGCGCACAAGAATGTGGAGCGGCAAGTGGCTGCTCAACATCACCAGGACGCAGACGCACGGCGGCGGCCTCTCCACCTGGTCGCCATTGAAGGATTCATTCCACGAAAGCAAGGTATTCAGGGCAATTGACGGCTTCCCTAAAAGAAGGGAAATGGAGGACGTATACATTCCTGTCGTGGTCGGGGACTTCACATCATTGAATGGAAACACGATAAAGGGAGACCTAGTGGTGAACATAGAGGGCAACAATGCCTCCACAGGCATCTGGGACATGACAGTTGAGGTTCCTAGTGGCTCCACTGTGAAAATGCCTGTAGAAATTGAATATGGAAACAAGAAATTTCAGGTAAAGGACCTTGATTTTCCAGCCTCGGAACAGCGCAGTCATAAAGTCAAGGTCGCATTGAAGAAGGGCGATGTGGAACTGGGACGCTATTTTCCTGTGACGGCGGAGTACAAGCCCATAGACATCAAACTCACTTGGCCGCAGTATGCGAACAACTACTATCCCGGGCAGGACGCAAGCAGAGTCGCTGGTAAAATCAACTACAAGGTATCGCCGAAGGATATTGGCAATTCATACTTGGAACTGAAGATTGGGGACAAGATAAAGAAATATGGCTTGGACAAGGGAGAGATTGTATTTGAACACAAGATGAAGGAGTTGGCCGAAGGGGAGAAGTTGGACTTGACTGCCAGGCTTGTAGTAGGAGGCAAGGAAGTCGCCAAGAAGGAGACCTGGGTAAGGCGTCTTGCTCCACCGTCCAAGGGAGGCGATGTGGTCTGGATACAGGACGGGCATCTCGTAAGAAATGGAAAGCCCTACTTCATGCGTGGAATATACTCGCCTGGCTACAGGGGAGGCACACGCATAGCGGACATTTTCGAAAAGCAGAAGGACTATGTCTGCGTAAATGAATCTCTGACATTTACACTCGAACCCATGAGGCTTTGCCCAGACATGAACATAGAAGCAAAGGAGGCCACAAAGGATGTGAAGCCATGCCAGAAGTTGTTTGACCAGGTGGCAAAGGTAATTGAGAAGAACCAGGGTAAGAATTTTCTGGGCTACTACATAAGCGATGAGCCAGAATGCAGAAGCATATCCCCCATTTATCTCAAGCACATCTATGATTTTGTGAAGGAGAAGGACCCACATCATCCTGTGTTCTCCTGCACCAGGGCGCCCATGAGATACATGGATTGCGTGGATGTATTTATGATGCATACCTACATATCGCCAATGTTCTCTGGCAATGAAAGGTTCCTGGCTGTACCAGTCGAAAAGGTCAGGGAGCAGATCCGCGAAGTGGCGAACCTCAACAGGACTGACAAGGTGGCCGGCTTCACTGGACAGTTGTATTCATACAAAACAAGAAACAAATATGCCGACTATCCGACCTGGGATGAATTGCAGGCGCAAACCTGGACGGCGCTGGCAAATGGCTCCAAGGTCAATTATCCATTCGTGTACCATGATGTATATGACAGGTCATACATGTTCGAGGCGTTCGCTTACCACAACCAGTGCATTTTGGAACTTGATGAATGGTTCCTTTCGCCTAAAGTAACATACTTGGACATACGGGCAGACAAGAAGCCAGATTGCACCATATTCGAAAATGCCGGCATAAAGTTACTTGTCATGGTAAACCTGTATCCAGAGCCTGTGACAGCAAGGCTGGCTGACAGTCGCATAGAAGGAACCTGGCATGAGTACAGAGGCGATGCAGTTCTGAAGTTGAAGAGCAACGCCGAAATAAAATTTGCACCATACCAGGTGTATGTGCTTACAAGCAAGCCAATCAAGTCCAGATTCCAGCCATTGAAGGAAGTCATTGCGAAATTTAAAGCAGACGAAAAACAGGTGCTTGCCAAGGGCAACCTGCTATTGAACAAGGGCGATGAAATCGAAATGGATGCCTCGGAAGTGGATTTTCTGGCATTTGCGAAGAAGAAAATCTGCGATGGCGGCACAAAAATGCTTGCCTGGGGAAGCAACAACCGTAAGAAACAGCAATGGTTTGAAATGGATTTTCCAAAGGTTTCCCCGCTTTTCAAAAAGATAAAAATCTACGGGCACAACCTTAAGAATCCCTCGTTCCAAATATGGAAGGCAGGTGACTGGAAAGAACTCACGCCTACGGAAACGCAGGAAGACACCCAGGAATGGAGCAAGTCCTTTACTTTTGACAAGCCATATAAGACCGTCAAGTTGCGCGTCAACTTCTCAGATCTGGTTCCTGACAAGGACAGCGTTGAAATCTACGAAATTGAAATGTACAAGTGACGTTACATATAGAATATTAGGTGTATGTGGAGAAAGGCCACGCGATTACACCATGTCTTTCGCAGTTGTTATCCACGATTCAATTGTCAATTACCCAAATGGCAAAATTCTAGAAATCGTGTGTATTTCAATTTGGAAAAATCTAGAAATCGTGTAAATTTATCGCCATAAAAATCTGAAAATCGTGTTTATCACAGATATTTCATGGTAATGAAAAGGAAAATATACGAACAACTTTTGAATTGGAAAGCAAACGATGCGCAACGCACCGCATTGCTGATTGATGGTGCAAGGCGTGTCGGAAAGAGTTATATTGCCGAGGAATTCGCCAGAAACGAGTATGAAAGCTATATGCTGATTGACTTCAATAAGGTCAGCAGTGAAATCAATGACCTTTTTGAGCATCATCTGAATAATCTTGATACTTTATTCTCCTATTTGAGCGCATATTTCAATGTGCCGCTTGTGGTTGGGAAATCCCTTATCATATTTGATGAGGTCCAATTGTGTCCCAAAGCCAGATCCGCGATAAAATATCTTGTAAAAGACGGTCGTTACCACTATCTGGAAACAGGTTCCCTTATGACAATAAAGGCCAATGTCAATGACATTGTAATACCCTCCGAAGAACGGCACCTGAAAATGTATCCTCTGGATTTTGAGGAGTTTCTTATGGCAACAGGAAATGAGACGCTGATGCCATTAATCAAAGATTGCTTTAAGGAGAACAAGGCGCTGGGCAACGCAATGCATAAACGGGCAATGGATTGCTTTAGGCAATATCTGCTGGTAGGAGGAATGCCACAAGCAGTTCTTGAATACGTGAATACGCATAACTTTCAAAGAGTGGACATCGTTAAACGCGACATTCTCACATTGTACAGGGCAGACATTATAAAGCATGCAAAAGGCCACGAAAGAAAAGTCGAGGCGATATTCGATGAGATTCCATCACAACTGCAACGTCACGAAAAGCATTTCCGTCTCTCTTCTTTAGGAAAATCTGCTCGTTTTCGTGACTATGAGGATGCGCTTTTCTGGCTAGATGACGCTATGATCATCAACAACTGCTACTTGGCTTGCGAACCAAGTATCGCCCTAAGAATGAACAGGGACAAGAATATGCTGAAATGCTATATGGGAGACACTGGCCTTCTTGTCAGCCACGCCTTCGATGAAAAGGCAATGGTCAATGAGGAGATTTATAGAAAACTTCTCGTTGGCGCCTTGGAATTCAACGAAGGAATGCTTATGGAAAACATTGTTGCCCAAATGCTTGTGGCTGCAGGTCATAAACTATATTTCTACTCCAACGCCAGCAAAGAGAATGCAGAAGAGCGAATGGAAATTGATTTTCTAATTGAAAAGGCAAAAATCACAAGCCGACACAATGTCTGTCCATTGGAAATCAAGTCAGGCAAGAACTACACATTCAATTCGTTGCGTAAATTCTGCAAAATATTCGCACAGCAGATTGATAAACCTTTGCTGCTCCACAATGGCGATGTCATGGAAAAAGATGGTTTCCAATGCCTTCCGCTTTATATGACACCATTACTATAGAGGATAACAACACCAAGGAGAAAAACAATGATTCTGGATCGTTTCAAGTTGACTGGAAAGAAGGCACTGGTGACTGGCGCTGGACGGGGTATTGGACGTGCCCTGGCTCAGGCACTGGCTGAGGCTGGCGCGGATGTGGCAATCGTGGATGTTCTGGGGGACAACGCAGAGCGCAGTGCAAAGGAAATCGCGGAGGCAACTGGTCGCCAGACCATCGCAATCGCATGCGACATATCAGATGCAAATGCAGTGAAGAATATGGTGGAGCAGGTAGTCGCCACATTCGGGCGCCTGGACATTGCTGTCAACAACGCTGGCATTTCCATTCCAATCAAAGGGATATTGGATGTATCGCCAGAGGAATGGAAAAAGCAGTTTGACGTAAACCTGAACGGAACCTGGAACTGCATTCAGGCGGAGGCAAAGGTCATGATACCCAACGGCTATGGCAAGATCATCAACACGGGCTCTATCTGCGGACATGTGATCTGGCCAGATCCGCAACTGCCCTACAGCGTCTCCAAGGCGGCTGTAATACACATGACACGAGCTGCGGCGGCTGAGCTGATCAAGCACGGCATACGGGTGAACTGCATCTCGCCTGGCGTTACAAAAGTTGCGGACCTCTTCCCAGAAGTGGTCGATGTATTCTTCAAGACGGCGCCAATTGACCGCTATGGCTCGCCAGCAGACCACCAAGGCGCAGTTGTGTTCCTGGCATCCGAGGCATCTGACTTCATGGTAGGCCAGGAAATCATCCTGGACGGCGGCTACACGATTATGTAAATAAAATTGCGCGGCCATTATTTTGCGCGGCCAAGGCCGCGCATCAGGACGCGGGACTTCCATAAGCCAGAGGTTGTTTGGAAACATCGCGTCCTGATGCGCGGCCAATGGCCGCGCA
>JAFSTJ010000214.1 GCA_017450525.1 Victivallales bacterium
ACAGTCCACTGTTCACTGTTCATTCTAGAACATTTCCTTAAGTATCTTGGCGATATCGGTATTTTCCAGGAAGCCCTGGAATTTTTCAGCGCCCACGCCTTTTGCGGTGGTGAGTGCGGGGAGAGAAGTATGCGAGCCAGTTGTCCAGCCAACGCCAGACTTGTTCATCATCACGCGCCTTGCTGCATCAGCCAGTTTGTTATTGGCAAAATCATCTTGGAGCATCTTGAGTTCCTTTTCTGTGACGGACATTGGATCGTTCTTGTCATTCTCGAACTTGAAGCCAAAATACTTTGTAAGCATTGGCTTTGCATCCTCGAACTTAAAATCTGCCTTGTCCTTTTTGGCTGCGATGACCTTCTTGCCGAATTCGCCTGCGGAGATTTTCTGGAAGCCCAGGTGTTCCACATTGAGGTGATTTCCCGAGCCTGCGAAGCCCATAGTCATGCCACCAGTCTCATGGTCGCCAGTGACAACAATCAGCGTTTCCTTGGGATGCCTTTCAGCAAATGCCAATGCAACGCGAACTGCTGCGTCCAGACCAGTGACCTCCTCCATATTTGTAGCGGCGTCATTGCCGTGTCCCACCAGGTCAATCATTCCGCCCTCCACCATCATGAAGAATCCCTTTGGATTATCCAGCATTTCGATTGCCTTGGCCACATATTCGGAGAGTGCGGGTTCCTTTTCCTCTGGCTCCCTGTCGATCCTGTATTTCAGAGTGCCCTTTGCGCCTGGGGCCAGCACCTTTCCGTCCCCAGGCTTGAGAGCCTGCAATTCATCCCTGGTGCGTGCGATTTTGTAGCCAGCGGCGGTTGCCAGGTCATAGATATCGCCCTTGTATTCCTTGCTTTTCTTGTCATTGTTCTTGTTGACGCCGCCACCGCCGAAGAAGTCGAAATCAGAGGCTACCAAGTCCAAGCCCAGTTCATAGTACATATTGCGGTTGAGACGCTTGCCATAGAAGCCTGCAGGAGTGGCGTGGTTGATGTAGATTGAAGTGACAATTCCCACCTTGCGGCCAGCCTTCTTCGCCACGTATGCCACAGATTCAAGCTGGTTGCCCTGTGCGTCAATGCCAATGCGACCATTGTTTGTCTTGACTCCGCATGCCATTGCCGTGGCGGCCGCGGCTGAATCCGTGACATAACTGTTGGCGGAATAGGTCTTGGTCATTGCCTGGCATGGGAAGTGGTTGAAGCATATTTCAGTACCGCGCACCTTGTTGGCATATTCCTCCGCCAGCATGCGCTGGGGCACAGACATGCCATCGCCAATAAACAAGAAAACGTACTTGGGACTTTCAGCGCCGAACAATACAGCGCAGCAGATCAACAGCATCCAAAAACACTTTTTCATCTTCTAAACTTTCTCCTCTTTTTATTGCCAATCGTAAACTTCATTGCCATTATTCATTAAAGCGAAATATATATCAATAAAGTTCTTTTGCTAATCAAAATAAAAGGACTAAGAAACCGATTTGCGTACCCAGACCGCACAATTACAAAAAAGGAAGAAAATTATTCAAGTTTCAAATTGCGGAACGTCCTGCACTGGATATATTACCGCATTTACGAACAAAACCATGAAATACCACATACACACATACGGCTGCCAGATGAACGAGCGTGAAAGCGAAGCGCTGGCAGCATTGCTGAATGCGCAAGGACACACGCCAGCCGAAACCGAGGAAGAGGCGGACGTCATCATCCTCAATACATGCAGTGTGCGTGAGCAAGCGGAGCGCAAGGCAATCGGCAAGGCAGGCATATTGAAAAAACTGTTCAGCGAAGAGCACCGCCCCATTATCGGCATAATGGGATGCATGGCGCAAAACCGCGGCGAGGAACTGTTCAAGTTGATTCCGCACCTGGACTTTGTGGCAGGCACGGAGCAGTTGCACCTGATACCCGAAATGATAGCCGATGCGGCATCTGGCAGAAGGCAAATAGCCGCGCTGCAGCAGAACACCAAGACCTACCACGAATGCCCAGGGCACCTTGGGCAGCAGGTCTGCGCAATGACATCCGTCATGCGCGACTGCAATCAATTCTGCACCTATTGCATCGTGCCTTTCACGCGGGGACGCGAGCGCAGCCGCAGCATCCCCGCAATCGTGGAAGAAATAAAGGAGCTGGTGGAACTGCATGGGACAAAGGAGATACTGCTTCTGGGTCAGAACATCACCGCATACGGTCTGGTGGAGGCAAAGGAGAATGGCACCTACACCACGGAAATCAGTCCTTTTGCAGATTTGCTTGAGGCGGTGAATGACATTGAGGGACTGGAGCGCATACGCTTCACATCGCCGCATGTTCGCTTCATGAACAAGCGTTTCATCGAGGCCATAACCAGCCTTCCCAAGGTATGCAAGTCCTTCCACATTCCGCTGCAATCGGGGTCTGACAAGATGCTGAAGGCAATGCACCGCAACTACACTGCCTCGGAATACATGGACTGCATACACACCATACGTGAAAAACTGCCTGAAGTGGCATTTTCCACTGATGTGATAGTGGGCTTCTGCGGAGAGACGGAGGAAGACTTCAACGCCACCAGGAACCTGATGCGCGAGGTTGGCTATGACATGGCATACATCTTCAGGTATTCGCCACGCAAAGGCACTCGTTCAGCGGAAACCATGGCGGATGACGTGCCAGAGGAGACCAAGAACCTGCGGAACCAGTTGCTTTTGTCTGATTTGGAGGAATACGCCAGCAGACGCAACAGCACCTTTGTGGGGCGGGAACTGGAGGTGCTGGTGGAAGGTACCAGC
>JAFSTJ010000215.1 GCA_017450525.1 Victivallales bacterium
GCCCTTGCCAAATTGCCCATGCAATATTGCGTATTCACCAAAGAAATTCGTCTCTGGATTGTCAAAACGGCTGACCACGCTTTTATAGACGGCCAATCCCTCACCCCAGCCCTCGCCAGGCTTTTCACCAGGGCATGGGATTGGACCAGAAACGAATGGAATCAAATAACGGCCAGGAGGTACATCCAGCACCTTGCCACCTTTTTCAGAAATATCCACAGCAAGCATCGCAGACTTTCCACCTGCATTGGGCTTGCGTCCAAAAGGCAGCAGGCGAATGCGATTGGGGGCATTCAATGCACATGCGAATCCAGCGCATATTCCAAGATATGAGCCACCGTTTTGAACAAAGTCCCTCACCGCCGCTGCGCCTTCCTCATGCAGCGATTCATACTGTGTGGGCGCAAAGCCGCCAGGGAATACGACCAGGTCAAAATTCTTGAGCCCGCCTTCGCGGATGCCCTTTCCGTCAATGAAGCCCAATTGTACCTGGGGCGAATATTCAAGCAGACGCACCCAGTGGCGCATTCCATTGCCATAACTGCCCTTATCCACATACAGCGCCGCCCTGACCTGGGCCTGCTGGGCTACCTGCTGGCATTGAGGTGTGGCGCAGGATATTCCAATTACTGAACAGATTGCCGCAAGCAAGGCGGTCTTGATGATGTGCATTCCGAAAATTGGTTCCATGATGTATTCTCCTGTTTCTCTATAAGAAAAAAGCCCTTGTTCCCCATGAGTAAGTCATTTTGCCCTTGCAAGGCTTCCATTACTTATCATCATGGGAAACGTGGCAGTACAACTGCCAGGGGAATGTAATGACATCGAATGCAAAAGAAATGGGAATATCGCAAATTATGCAAATAGTATTCAGAGAACGGTCAAGCCAAGGCGGCAAGACATAGTCTTCCCTGTCCCATGCGTCATCCAATGCACACTTGTCAATTCTTAGAATATTTCCGACTGGCAACTCGTTGCTCTGGGTACGCGTTTCGGCACTATGCACCTGAGCGCAACAATAAAATATCGTACCACAGCCAGAACAGCAGAGGACGGCAGCCAGCAGTAAAATTAAGATGAAGATGCGTCTCATTGGCCAGCAAAACCACTCTCACAACAACCGAAGATGAACACCTTCAGCGGATGGTGTTTCAGCAAAGACCGAAATATTCGCGGGTTTGCAGAAGTGATGCACGGCTTTCGAGAAGCGGGAAGTATTCCAGTCCCACATATCCGTCATAGCCGCCCTGCTCTATTCCCTGAAGGAGGAATGGATAATTGGTCTCGCCCTTCTTTGGTTCATGGCGGCCAGGAACGCCAGCAACATGGAAATGCCCTATCTTGGAGAGATTGTGGGTTATGAACTCAAATTGGTTGCCTGTCATAATTGTCATGTGATATATGTCGTAGAGCATTTTCACATTGTCAAGACCGACTTCCTTCACTATGGCAAGCCCCTCAAGTGGCGAGGACAGGAAATATCCCGCGTGGTCAACTTCAGTATTTAGGGGTTCCAGATTTATTGAAAAACCTCGCTTGGAAAGCATGTCACCAGCCTCTGCCAGGCTTTCCACAAGAGAAGCCCTCTGTGTTTGATAGCAAAGGCCTTCAACGCATTGCCCCGCAGTAACAATGCCTTGCCTGCAACCTGCCGCAAGTGCGCTGTCTGCCATTGCATCCATCCTTTCCAGAAAGCGCTTTCTGTTTTCGGGGTTGATCGGAGCCACAGGCGCATCAGTCGCGAAATTCATCACAATGCTGACAAGTTGAATGCCAGAATTGTTTATCTGTTTTAACTCCGAGGCATCCGCGCCAAGCCATGTTTCTACAAATGAATAGCCACAATCCGCAATCTTTGCGGCACGTGTAGCCAAATCATCATCGGTGAAAAACAAATCTATAAGAGGGCATATCTTCAGCATTTTGGAAGTTCCTTGTTGATTTTCTCAATGATTGCATCCACATCATCCGCAGTCATAAATGGATTGACCTGAATGAGACCTGTACGAATTATTATGTCCTTCGTCTTCGGCCAGGAATCCTTGGTATAGCGTGGATGACCAGCAGCACGTGGGCAACTGAAGGGACAGCCGTCCGCAGTTGCTGCCTTTTCTTCAATGATGTGCTCCCAGTACCATGCCATGTGCCAGTTGCGTACACCGCGTGTATTGTCCAGTGCATTACCACCAACAATGCCCGCCTTCTGGGCGCGAAGCGAAAAGTCCTGGTCCTCGAATGTAAGTCCCAGATTGTATCCGCAGACACCATTTTCATCATTGGGCTTCTGCCATTTCACGCCCGCAGGCAACTGGACATTTGCCTTGATTTTGGCGCATATCGAACGGCATGTGCTGTTGATCCAGTCAAGTTTGCGCAACTGTGCAAGAGCAACTGCGGCAGACAATTCGCTCATGCGATAGTTCTCTCCGCAGAAAAGTTCGCCTTCCTGGCGTTCCTTGCCAAAACGGTCTGGCCTCCAGCATGCCGATGTGTCGTGGTAACTTTGTGCACGTGTGAAATACCAGTCATTGTTCGTCATGACAATACCGCCTTCTCCGCTGCCAATGACCTTGTATGCGTCCAGGGAAATGCAGCCAAAATCGCCCCAAGTACCAAGATATCTGCCCTTGTATGTTCCGCCGCAAGCCTGTGCAGTATCCTCAATGACAACCAGATTGTGCTTCTTTGCTATATCGCAGATCTTGTCCATTTCAGAGGGCATTCCCAGCATGTGAACTGGAATGACTGCCTTTGTGCGAGGACCAATAAGTGCCTCGAATGCATCGGGATCCATTGTGAGCGATTCATTGATTTCACATATAACAGGTATCGCCTTTGCAACAACCACTGCCGACGCCGTGGCAAAGAAAGTATACGCAGGAATGATGACCTCGTCACCAGGACCGATGCCAGCCGCCACCATGGACGCTATCAGCGCACTTGTACCAGAGTTCACTGCAAGCACGTTCTTGATGCCGACATGGGCGGCAAACTCCTTTTCAAACTCCACAGTCTTGCTTCGCTCATTGTAATAACGGAAAAAGTTCCCAGCATCTGGTGGATTTTTCTCCTCTGCCAAAATGGCGCGTATCTTGGCCTGCGCCTGTTCTGACACGTTGAACACATCCACCAGTTCCATCAATTCGTCTGCACCGTACTTTACAGTCTGCCTTCCCATTGTAATTCTTCCTCGATTTTGAATTGTAAGTCAATTTTAATCAACTAAATCATATTGGCTTTAATATGCTCAAACAGAACTATTTTTCAACCAATCATGCTGACAAACTTCACAGGAAAACGACTTGCATCGCAGGTTTATTTCTATAGAACCTAACCTACGGAAAAACTAATGAAGCAACACTTTGCTGAAACGCTATGTTCCCCATGAGGGTAGGTATGTGCGCGGCCATTGGCCGCGCACTCAGGACGTGTGACTTCCAATTGCTCCTGGATGTTCCGATATAAAGACCATAAGGAAGTCCTGCGTCCTGATGCGCGGCCAATGGCCGCGCC
>JAFSTJ010000216.1 GCA_017450525.1 Victivallales bacterium
CTGTCCACTGTCCACTGTCCACTGCTGGTCATTTACCAGCGGGGGTCCCCGTCGCACGCACATAATCCAGCATGAACTCCTCACTAAGCGTACTGGATTTTTGAGGATGCGAGTAGATTGCGAAGTAGGTCAGTTTGACTGGCTTGAATGGTTCTTCCTTACGCTGCATGCGCTTCTGGGCGTTGTATCCGTCCTTTGCCACATTGATTGCCCTGACAGAGAACACGTCATGCTTTTCATTCTTGCAGAAGTAGATCCAGTCGGAACGTGTCTTGCCTGTGCTGTCGATGTAACTGTAAACAGCCTGGAGCGCCAACTTCTCCGAAGGATTCTTGAAGCGGATTTCAATGTATGGGCTATTGCTCAAATCAGCGCCATTAAGCCCAGTGAGAAGCAAATTGCCATAACTCCTGCGATTTGGGAATGTGTAGGAAATTCTCGCCTGACCAGCCTCCCTCGTAATCTTGCAGCCTTCCTTGACATTGGTCTCCTTCCCCTTTTCATCCTTCACTTGGATTGAAGCATATATCTTCTGGCTGGTGGCAAGAGCATCCGAAGCAGGGTCCTTCTGCCCCACCAGACGGATTGCTGGCAGCACAGTCACGTTGTTGAAATTGCCATATACGGGTATCCAGCAGCTCAAGCCGTGCATCTGCGGCACGCCGCTTCTCTTGTTGCGGCAGATGTTCATACGCAGAACAGGGTTCTCGTCTGCTGGGTCAATGCCGATTTCCGCCAGGTCGATTGCCATTTCAATGTTGTAGAAGTCCTTGCCCTTCAATACCTTGATGTCGGCATTTGTGTTGTATTCACGGTTCATCTTTCCCTTGAGCGTGTCGTAGTCCAGAATCACACCATTCTGGTTTATGGTGATATTGCGGTATGCCTTGGGACGCTCCATCTTGTCGGAACGGAAGAAGTACTCAATGCTGTCGTCGGTATAGACATTGCTGTCCCTGTCTTTGCAGAGCAGACGAGCGGACTCGATGTGGGGATCATCCGCACGCAGACCAATATAGAGTTTGCCGTCATTGCGGAAAGCCATCTTGAATGTCGTGCCGAATGGCGGCGGCATTGGCGCGTTGGCCAGACGGAACTTGTATTCAGGCAGCCCCTTCCAGAACGCATCGTCCAGATTGCCGTCGATTACAGGTGCCTTTGCCTTGGACATCAGCAGTATTGTGTCATTGGACAACTTCGCCTCTTTCTGGTATGCCCGCGCTACTTTGCAGAAGTCATTGAAGTAGGACTTTCTAATCCAAGCGATTCTTTCCGCATATATCGAGCCAGCAGGCGCCAGGCCTTCCGCCTCCTTCAGAGATTTCTCCATTATGTCCAGCACATCAGACGAGTAGATATCCTCGTACAATTCCTTGCCAGAGAACTTTGCGAAACTAGCCTCCACATTTCCCGTGGTGTTCTTCACATTCTCCCACTGGAATATGGCGATGTCAAAATACTTCTTCATGGGCTTTGCGGCGGGACCGTAGAACAGTTCATAGTAGCGGTCCAATTCCGCCCTGACATCGTAGGGTGCGCCCCACATCGCCTTCATGGAGGCAATGAATGTCAAGTGGTTCTGCCCCAAATCAACCACGGTCTTCTGCCCCTTGTGGACTGGATTCACCTGCATTTCGCGTCCTGCCAGCCTGCCTGCCAGCGCGGTGTCATTGAGTTCAATGAAGCAACCCTTGATTTTTGGATAGCGGCGGAACCAGTCGTTGGCTATGTTCGGCAGATAGTAGGGGTAGGTGTCCCTGTAGGGCATCAGATATTGCCACACGGTGATTTCATTTACCTTCTCGCTCCACATCTTCAATGTCTTGTCAAAGGAATCCTGGTAGCGCTTGCTGCCGAAAAAGAACATATAAGGGTCAACGCAAATGGAGATGACCACGTTGTCAGGCAACTTGAAGTCCGGCGGATAATAGTAGTCCTCATACGCCAGGCAGATGACCTTCTTGCCTGGATATTTTTTCTGCACATGCTCGGCGACCTTTGCGACAAAGGAATAAACCAGATTGCTCATGCCAGCACGGGGCTTCGGAGAGAGCATGGCCTTGCAGTTCTCACAGTGGCATTTTGCCAGGTTGAAGCAGTCATTTGGCGAGACATGGACAAAATGTTCGTTGGGATGCATATTAACCCAGAATTTTGCCTTTGGGTCCTTTGCGTAATATGCATCAATTGCATCGCAGTATATCTTTAGGAATTCAGGATTGGTAAAACAATACTGGGGATACCTCACCCAACGACGCTGGGAAGGCTTAGTATTGGGTGAGAAAGCACCCATTTCCCGCTGCCCGTCCGCACGCAAAGCGAATATCTCTGGCTTTGTCTCATGATATGGGAAGTAAAAGTCCATCATGGAATGGTTTGAAGAGCCCTCTCTGATGCCGAATGCCCGCACTCTGCGATTGAACGCCAGTGAATCCGTCGGCTCAAATTCATTCCAGGTCCAAGGCCAGTAACTGCGGCAATAGTATGCGGGCGTCTGATCTATGGGCAGACCAACAGTCTCCACCTTGTCCATTGCCTTGTAGCATTCGCCGAACTTTCCAGGCGCATACCAGCGCACACCAAGGAAGCGCTCGATGAATTCGTATGTGCCGAAAAGCAGGCCGAAGTCGGCGTCCTTGCGGGAAAGCGGATTTGCATTGCAGTCCGCAC
>JAFSTJ010000217.1 GCA_017450525.1 Victivallales bacterium
AGTTGCGTCAACAACGAGAAGCAACTCATCCTGGCTGTGACTTTGTACGGCGGGGACAATGATGACTATATCTACAACGGCGGAGGCACCTTCGATATATATCCCAATGAATCAGCCTACACTCGCATTGTACAATATATGGGCGGGCCAACAGTTGACCTCTCATCGGTCACATCATCTTCTGTACTTGGTGACGAGAAGATTCCAAAGTCCTGCTATTGCCCATCATACACCCAGGACTGCACGAACAACTGGGGGCGTAAGGCCTATCCGCTGCCCTATATCGCTGTTGCCGATGGCAAGAATGCGGCACCTATTTTCAAGGCACAGGAATTTGTCACCTGCATAGGCAGTTCCGACACCAGCACGGGCGGGCGCTGCGCTCCATCTGCATTGGCAATTGGCGGGGATGCCATCCATGGCGGCACCGCACAGAGGCGCAATACCCAACTCTGCGCATATTATCCCAGCAGTTCCTATTTTGCGTTGTTCACTCCCAGGCACGGCGGCAACTGCAATATCTATTATTTGGATGGACACGTGGGTACTGTGACCCGTTGGCAACTTCTTGACACATACGCATACCGCAAGCCTTCTGCAACATACGATCGCGCCGCGCGCGTAACTGGCTTCTACGACAACACATACGGTATGAATTATGCAGCCTACAAGGACTTGTTTGGCAATTAAGGAATACAAGCAAGCGTATTCCACCAAAGATAGGTAGTCATCTTACATCAGAAGAAATCCTATGCCTAGAATCACATTCATGGGAGCGGGCAGCACCGTATTTGTCCGCAACATAATAGGGGACTGCATGCTGCGGGATGCATTGAAGGATGCAGAGGTCGCCCTTTATGACATAGATGGACAACGGCTCCATGAATCAATTTGCATTCTGGAGAACATAAATGAGCACACCAATGCTGGCCGCATGAAAATCAAGGGATACCTTGGAAAGAGACAGCGGCGCTCCGCGTTGAAAGGTGCGGATTTCGTGGTGAATGCGGTGCAGGTTGGGGGCTATGAGCCTTCAACTGTCATTGATTTCGATGTGCCAAAGAAATATGGCTTGAGGCAGACCATTGGGGACACGCTGGGCATAGGCGGCATATTCAGGGCCTTGCGCACAATTCCAGTTCTGCTGGATTTTGCCAAGGACATGGAGAGCGTATGCCCTAACGCTTGGTTCTTGAACTACTCAAACCCCATGGCCATGCTGACTGGGGCAATGCTGCGTGGAAGTTCAATCAGGACAGTTGGCCTCTGCCATAGCGTGCAAGTCTGCATAGCAAGTCTTCTGGACACATTGGGGGACTACTCTTTTGCGGAGGACTATGACAAACTCCACAAGTTGCCTGAGGACTATGGATGGAGTGCCAAAATCGCGGGCATAAATCATCTGGCGTGGATGCTTGAGGTGAGGAAAGACGGGAAAGACATGTATCCCGAACTTAAGAGGAAGGCCAAGGCTTACCTTCGTGCCAATCGCGGCAAACTTGACGTGCCCACATCCCATCACTATAACCTTGTCAGGTTGCAGACCATGCTTGATTTCGGCTACTACGTGACAGAGTCAAGCGAGCATCTTGCCGAGTACACGCCCTACTGGATCAAGTCCACCCATCCTGAACTGATAGGGGAATACGGCATTCCTTTGGACGAGTATCCCAGACGCTGCATTAGAAACAGGGACAATTGGAGCAAGCAATACGCGGAGTTGAAAAATCGGAAATTGACGCACGACATTATTTCGCGTGAATATGGCTCTGGCATAATGAATGCGATAGCCTCAAATATGCCGTATTATTTTGCAGGCAATGTGCAAAACTGCGGTCTCATAGAAAATCTGCCACTGGATGCTATAGTTGAGGTGCCATGCGTGGCAGACGCGTCTGGTGTACATGGCACAAGAGTTGGAAGGCTCCCTGTGCAATGCGCCGCCCTTGACATGACAAACATCAATGTGCAGTTGCTCACAATAGAGGCGGCACTGACGCAGAGGAAGGAGCACATCTACCAGGCTGCTATGCTTGATCCCCATACGGCATCAGAACTTACGGTGGATGAAATCAAGGCATTGTGCGATGATTTGATAAAGGCCCATGGCTCATATCTGCCGAAATACCATTGACACAAACATGACAACATTTTTGAAGAAGTTTGCAGCAGCCATAATAATAGCCATGACAATAAGCAATGCGTTTTGCGTCGAATTGCAATACACACGCCAAGAGGAAATCAGTGCAGGCAAACTTGGCGAAAGACAAAGGCAGGTCAGCACTCCATTGATTTTTGCGGAGGTAATTGCCAAATATGGCGTTTATCAGAATTTCCTGCACTACTACATTGAGCGTCCGCTTTTCTTTGACCGTTCAACACGAAACGAGAACGCTTTCGAGAGTTTCACCAAGAGAAACTTCATTCAGAGCGAGATTCCTGCCATACAGGCAGCGGGACTTGATGGCTTCGGCACATTCTGCGTCTCCAAGGGAAGTGCGGTCTTCAAGTATCTGCCCTGGCTTCAGGAAGAAAAGGCGAAGAACTTCATGCTGCTGCCAGAGTATCTCTATGGTGAGCGCATACCCCCTGATGGAGGGCGCATTCTGAAGGTGGAGGCAATCGCGGAAATGATCAGGAGACTGAGTGCCTGCGAATACGGGCCTAAAACCGCCGATGGCCGCCTCATCCTTGGCAGTTGGAACTCCCAGGTACTCACTATGGCGGAGCATAAAAGGCTTCTGGACGCAATGCACAAGGATGCTGGCACAGACAAATTCTGCCTGACAGGAGAGATTTTCATCCGAACCAGGGAGGCATTGGAAGGTGAATACCGCCGCAATAAAATTCTCAAGGAATCCCAGCGGAAAATGTACAGGGATGCCGTGCAGACTGTGTTGGACTTGTTTGGCGGCCTGCAGATGTGTGTCCAGAATCGTACACGGCAGGAGAAAGGCGATTTCCCAATGGCGTATTCAACTGAATATTTCCGCAAGGAAAGACTGCCTATGCTGAAGGAGATATTCAGCCTGCCACAAAATAGGGACAAGGTTCTTGGCTGCGTGGTGTATCAGGGATATGTGAATCCGATGCTAGGCTTCGTAATCGGCGAGTATGGCACTTCCGCGCTTCGCCATGGCATGGATGACAGTCTGGCCCTTAATCCAGACTACATAATTCTCTTCGAGTGGAACGAGGCCAATGAAAATACATCTTTCCAGCCTAGTGTTTACAATGGCCGCGCAGTCACAAGGATATTGCGCTACTATTCCAGCATAATGAAAGGCACGCCCCTAAAGCCCCTTGTTGGTGATGACCTCAGGCGACCAAACGCCGTTGTCTCGTATCGCCCCGCGCTGAAACTGGGTGAGACTATTTACCTTGAGATGCTCAATGTGCCTGATGGCAGCATGGACAAGGACTATACGCTGCAACTTCAGTTGTGCAATGCATCTGGAGCAGTCATCCATTCTTTCCCTGCGGAGACCATGCACCATGACAAAATGCATGCGGTGACATATTCGCTGCCATCCGAGCAGTTTGCAGGCGAACTTCTTTTGCAGCCTAGGCTGCTGGTGAATGGCATGCCTCAGCCAGGGCTGGGCGGCATACGGCTGGCAAGCACAATGTGCATAAACTACAAGGAACTGCGCCAGTCAATCAGGGAACTTGCGGTGCCCGAGCGTGCTATATTGGAAGTCAAAGGCATTGGCGATTCGCTTTATAAGGTACATGCGGAGTATTCTGGCGCTTCTGATTTGGCGTCAGTAGAACTGATGGAAGATGAAGATGAAATAGCCGCAGTTGATCAGAAGAATGAATTCGACTATGAGAACAAGCAACTGTTCTATGCATCTTTCACCACGCTTAAAAACATCCCCAATCAAACAGTTGAACTCAACATTGAAGGCAGTTCTGCATGGAATATACGCCCCTGCCATCATTGCAATGTGAATTTCGGAAAATGGCAAAGGGATGGAGACAAGGTTCGTTTCACTGGATGCTATTTCGGCTCGGCGGAAATGGCACTTCTTGTGGAGGTGCCCAAAAAGGATGTCAAGCAGGCAATGCTTACAGTGAACATGCCAGGCCGGGGCGTTTGGACATTGCCACTGCAGCCTGCCTACAAACATGGCATTTACGCGCAAATCCTGGATAACCCATTGAGGCTGGACATACAGAGGATGGACAATCTGCCCGATGTGCCTCAGCACATTGGCCAAAAGAAGACCGTGATGAACAGAATTGTGCGCAGCGCAAGCAGGCATCCTCTCTACCATCTGCGTGTCATTGGAAAAGATGGTTCAATCTTCAGAACTCCATTGACAGCTCCTGTGCCTTTTGAGAAAAATGCGCCTAAAATTGAAATTGATGTGTTTTCGGACTATTATGGAAAGCCAGTCAAGGCCAATGTGCCTGAGGACAGCGTACCCAGAATTGACTATGTCTTCAATCCGCAGGCTGGCGAGGCAATCCTGAACACAAGCCATCCTCAGTTCAACGGTCAACTAGGCGGTGGTTTCCCATATATGGAGGCGTTCTGGGAGGAGCCGCCGAACCAGGCCAGTGGCCCGCAGCCGCCAGCTATTCCAGGCAGCACACGCGCTCCAAAATGGACCATGGAGAATGGGCAATGGGTGCTTGACTTTAATGGAGGCAACTACATCAACTTCACCAGCAGGGCATTCCCCATAGGCGCATTCACCGTGGAATGCGAAATTAAGCCAGAGCAAAATGATGGCATCATGGTGCTTTTCAGGCACGCTAACCGCTATACTGGCTCAATATCAATTTTCCTGGACAACAACATTCTCCGCGCAGAATTCTATGACAAAGTTGGAAAACTGCACAAGTTCAACAGCAACTTGACGGTGCCAGCAGGGCAGTGGTCAAGCATAAAAGTCAGTTATAATCTGCGCCAACTCACCTTCAATGTCAATGGCAGCAAGACAAGCCGTTCATTGCAGGGCAGGGCTTTTCTGTTCAAAAGCAGCATCTTCGGTGGACATAATGGCAATGATGGAGTAGATTTTCGCGGTAAAAAGGCCTCATTCTACAAAGGGAAACTCAGACGCCTGAGCATACTGCATCAGGCGGTGGAGTAATTGCTTTTATGGAACTGCGAAATTACAGACTGTTTCTTTATTCGAAATGCTTTCTTGGACTGGACATATTGCCGCGCAACTGCGGCATGCAAATAGTGTCTGGTGGTGAAAGATATGGATGGAATGGCCTTAAAAGAGGGGATGAGCAGTTCTACATCTTGCAGTACACAATCTCTGGCTGCGGTGAAATACGAGTCGGCAAAGATATACATTCCCTGCCGCAAGGACGCGCATTTTTCATCAAGGTTCCCAGTGACCACCACTATTATCGTCCGCATTCATCAAATATGTGGCAGTTCTATTTCTTCACGTTCAAAGGCAGTGATGCCTGCCGCTTGGGGGATGAATTCACATCGAAGTATGGCAACGTGTTTCAAATCGCCGAGAATGCATCGTGTCTTGGTATGCTGAAGGAGATTGTCAATGGTAGGGATAACTTGACCATGGATAATCCATACATGGCTTCAGCAAAGGCATATTCATTTTTAATGCAGTTCTTTTCTGATGTGGAGACGCCAGCAAAACGCACGAGGCAACAATTATTGCTGGATAATGTCACTGCCTACATTATGGAAAATCTGGCTTCGCCTCTTCTTATAGGCAATCTGGCCAAAAGATTCAACTACAGCAGAGAGTATTTCTCTCGGACCATTCATCAGGCATCAGGTATGACAATACAGCAGTACATAAATGACCTGCGCCTGAATATGGCGGCCCAAATACTGAAAAACGAGCAGTGCTCCATCAAGGAGACAGCCGCAATGGTGGGCTTTAACGAAGCAAGTTATTTTTGCCGCGCATTTCGCAAGAAGCATGGGCTGTCACCAAAGCAATTTGCCTTGATGGCCGCCCATTGACGGAACTGTGTCGCTCTTGCCTACTGTTTAGTCACTTAATGCGGAGAACGTGACCAGCACGGAAGGTTTTGGCTTCTGGATTGGAACTGTATGCTAATTTCCCGTTTACATAGACGGCATTCACGCCTGTGGGGGGGCAATTGACCTTGGCAAAGTCCGCCTTGCTGTCATAATTGTTGAGGTCAAGCAGCACGAGATCCGCAAAATATCCAGGAGCAATCACGCCTCTGCCGCTAATGTTGAATTTGGCGGCTGGGAGGCTGGTCATGCGCCGAATGACTTCGGCGTATGAGCAGTGTTTTGATGCAATGCGGAAAAAGCGAGGGAATGAACCGAACATGCGGGGATGCCCCGAGTTGTTGTTTTTGCTGCCAATGGAACTGTCAGAGCAGCAGACCACATAAGGATTGGCGAGAATGCGGTTCATATTGTCCTCATTCATGCTGCCAAATGCTGCCGAGGGACATCTTCCTGAGGCAAGCAGTCTCACGGCAGCCTCCTCTGGTGAGATGCCGCCCATCATTTTCCCTATCTCGACCAGAGACTTTGCCAAATAAGGACGGTGCTCCTTGACTGGTGCGCTGACCACAATCACCCTGTTCATGTCTCGCGTTGCCCGAGTGCGAAGGGCCTCCAGCAATTCCGCGCGATAGTCTGCATCTTTCTTCAATCTGCCGCACAGGGCGGATGTGTTCACCTTGTTGTATGGTTCAGGGACGATTTGCCGCAGCGATGTGCTGCTGTAAACGTAAGGATAGCGGTCAGCCACAATATTCATGCCAGACCTGCGTGCCTCGTCAATCATTGCAAATGCCTGGTCAAGTTTGCCCCAGTTCTTTTCTCCAGCGGTTTTGAAATGGCTTATTTCCAGATTGTTGTCCCCCGCTCGTGCGATTTCAATTGCCTCCGCGAGTGCCTCAAGCAACTCATCGCTTTCGCTTCTCATGTGGGTCGTGTAGGGTTTGCCAGTGCCCTTCAGGAGCGAAGCGAGTTCCTTGACCTCTTGCGTTTCAGCGAATCTTCCTGGCAGGTAATAGAGACCTGATGAGAAGCCAACAGCGCCATTTTTCAGGGCATCCGCCAGCAGTTCCTTCATGCGGCGCATCTCATCTGGTGTGGGGCGCCTGTTTTCATAGCCCATGACATGGATGCGCAGGGAGTTGTGACCGCAGAGATGGGCCACGTTCACGGCGGGTGATGCTTTTTCGACCAAGTCCAGGTATGCGGCGAAGTTGCCGTATGCACTCTTCAGTTCGTCCTTGGCATTTTTGGCGCTAGCAAGATAAAATGAAGTGCCGCAGTTTCCTGAAATGTCCGTGGTGACGCCCTGCATGATCTTGGAATCCGCACCAGGAATTCGGTACACGGCGGAATCAGAGTGGGTATGCACATCTATAAAACCAGGCACAAGCGCCTTGCCACCGCCGTCAATTACGGTGCATCCAGTTTTATTGTAGGTTCCAGTAGGTGCGATTGCAACGATTTTATCTTCCTTGACTGCAACATCTGCCATGAATGGAGGCTTTCCAGTCCCATCATAAAGTTCAACGTTGGTGAAAAGCAAATTTCCTGAAATTGCCTCGGAACTCTTTCCGCTGGCCAAACCCGTTTGTGCATGAAGTCTGGCAAATGGTGACAAGACTGCAAATGTCAGCGCGTTTTTGAGAAAATCCCGTCTATTCATTGTGTGCTTCTTCCCTTAATATTGCAAAAACATTTCTGATGTGTACCTGGTAAAATTCAGTAGTAGTATGGCATTATCCACAGAAAAAACAAATTGCTATTACGAATATTGATATTTTTTATGCTATGTTCCCATGAGAGGAGGTAATGGGGATCAAGCATTTTGTTTAGATTTTATAGATTCCCCTTTTGTTTTGCCTTGATTTTGCACAATATAAATTGCCTGTTTGCGTTATTTCAATTAAGTGTTATAGCAAAGGCGAGGTAAAGTTTATGGGAATACAAGAGTGTAGGGAAAAATGGGCCAGGTTGTTTGAGGAATATAGGGGGCAACTGTTGCGCCTTGCAATGAGAAACATACCACCTGTGATGCGACGGCGTATTGGCGAGGAGGATGTGCTGCAAATGGCGCAGGTGGCCGCCATGTCCAGAATTGACTTTCTTGAGAACAAGCCTGAAGTGCCGCCGTATCTGAAACTGAGAATGATATTGCTCCAGACGGTGACCGAACAGATACGAATGCATCTGCTGTGCCAGAAGCGAAATGTGAACGCTGAAGTCGAAATCAAGGACTCCCCTGACACGCAGACTGAGGCACAACTCAACTGGAATATGCTGGCTGACAGCATTACCTCGCCTGCCTCGAAAATCGGACGCGAGGAACGCTATGCCTTGCTGCGTCAGGCCATTGATGCATTGCCTGAAAATGACAGGCAAATCGTTCAACTTAGGAACTTTGATGGGATGTCAAATGCCGAATGCGCCCAAATACTTGGTCTTGAACAGAAGGCGGCAAGCATAAGATATGTCAGGGCATTGCAGCGCCTAAAGGAAATACTGGTACAATTCTCGGAATTCAGGCAATGAACAGTTCACTTGATGAAATAATAGAGGAATATATTGAACTGCGCCGCCAGGGAAAGGGCCAGGCAATAGCCGACTTCGCAAAAAAATATCCCGAACATGAGGCGGAACTTATCGAATTGCTGCCTCTTGTTGCGGATGTGGAAAATATGTCTGATACTGGCCATGCCCAAGGAGACGCACAGCCTATCCCCGATTTTGACAATGAGGGCTTCCATGTTCTGCGCAAAATCGGCAATGGCGGCATGGGCTGTGTGTACGAGGCTGTGCAGACTGCGTTGAACAGGCGCGTCGCAATCAAAACCTTGTTGTCGGAGGCAAGTCTCTCGCCTCAGGATATAGAGCAGTTTGAGAATGAGGCAAAGGCCATTGCGCGTCTGTACCATCCTGGTATTGTTCAGGTATATAGCGCTGGGCGTGGGGCCAACGGGCTGTGCTTCTATGCAATGGAACTTATTCATGGTGAGGGGCTTGACTGCAGATCCTTTGACAACCTGCCGCAAATTGCTGAAATCGGCCTTCAGGCGGCGGAGGCACTGGCATACGCGCATCGCTGCGGTATCCTGCATCGTGATGTCAAGCCAGGCAACATTCTGCTGGATCAGGACGGGCATGTTCATATCAGCGACTTTGGACTGGCCTCGATATTGAATGAGATTGACGAGCAGAAGCCATTCACGGGCGGCACCTTGCGATATATGGCTCCCGAAAGATTGCAGGATGGCATTTGCACAGCCGCCAGCGACCAGTATGCACTGGGCCTTACATTATTGGAGATGGTGAATGACGAGCCTGCATTCCAGGCTCCTACCTTGAGTGAACTAGAAAAAAAGATACTGAATGGGGATATGCAGCCGATGGTATGCAAATCCCGTGAGTTCAAGGCAATCATCGCAAAGAGCGTGGCTACGCGTCCAGAGGACAGATATCCCACAATGGACGCTATGGCTGATGATTTGCGTAACTTCTTGGAGGACAGGCCAGTGTATGCCGCACGTCCTGGCCTCGCAAGGCGAATGTTATTGTGGGCAATGCGCAATCCAGCATTGGCATTTGCAGTTCTTGTCGCCTGTGCGGCCAGCATCTTCTTGGTACTGTCCCTGATAGTCGGGTACCACAACACGAGAATCGCTTTGGCGAAGTCCCGTGAAAATGCGGAAAATGCGGAACTTGCATTGCAGAAGGTGTTTGCATTTGTCGAGGAGCGCCCGCCGTCAACGAGCACGAGCAAATTGCTGAGTTTGCTGCTCCCTTATTATAAATTCTCCTTGGAACAGGGAGAGCAGTCGTCAGAAAAGATGCTTAAGGCCTGGCGCGTGATAGGCAGCCATTCCATGAGGACCCATGATATGGATTTGGCCGAGAATGCGTTCCGCAATATGCTGGCCTTGAAGGAAACGCCAGATGTGATGAACAACCTTGCATACGTGCTTCGTCGCGCGGAGCGTCTGCAAGAGGCCAACGCCTTGCAGGCAAGTGTTCTGGAAAAATACGCTTCATCCAATGTTTTGTCAGAGAGACTGGAGGTGTTTTTGGCGATGAAGGCGCTTGCTTCTGCGGGATATGGCGGAAATGACAGAGGCAAGGTCTTTGAATATTTGAAGAAGTTGCTGGATGAAGAACCTGACAATCCAACTTTGCGTTTCCAGTATGCCAGGCTTCTGGATGAATATGGCGGAAAGTTGGAGCAACTGGACGTAAGGCAATCAAAAGCGCAGGCCTTGGAGATATTTACGGATTTGACCTCAAGGCATCCAGAGCAACCAGAATATGCCGTGGCATTCCTGCGCATATTGGAGAGGATGCTGAAGCGCGGTGTCAACAATATTGATGAAGAAAAGATAGTGTTGGCGAGTGATGTGTCCGAGCGTCTGCTGATAACATTTCACAATATACCAGAGGCTGTGAAAGCATCTGTTGCATTCAGGCGCACCTATCTTGATTCCCTGCGGAAGAAGCAACACAGTGCTGATTTCGTCAGGGATAGGGAGCGTTTGATTACCTTGTTGCGCGGCAATTATTTTTCAGAGGACACCCCAAACGAATTGAAGGAGGAATTGTTGCGCATGCAGTTGGCACAGTTGAAATGGGCGCAGCGTGAAAACAGGCCAGGCATTGAAAGACGCCTCAAGGAAATAAAGGAGGAACTTGATTTCTACGATGGCCCCAGCAAGGGAAATTTCATGAAAGCTCTGGAATAGGGAAGCACGTGGAACACAGCCCGCAGTTCACAGCCCACAGTCCAC